>JABWBJ010000005.1 GCA_013360595.1 Gemmatimonadaceae bacterium
CCAGGCGTCGCCGGCGGCGGTCCGGAACGCAGCCGGTGGCACCTGGCGGCGGTCGCGCACGATCTGACCGCCGTCACCGACCGCACGCCGCCCGATACGGCACTCGTCAGGCGGATCGCGTCGCAGGCCGCCGTGACCAGACGCCCCCGGGGCGAGTTGATGTTCCCGGCCTTCGTGGATCTTGCCGATCGCCATCCCGCCCTGCGCACCTACGACGCCGTGACGGCGCAGGGGCGCGTGTCCAAGGGCATGTGGGAGGACTTCATGGCGCGCCTGCTCCGGGTCCGCGGGCGGGCCGAAGTCGCCGTCATCCGGCGGCTCGACCAGTTCCCGCCCCTGATCGGAAAGCTCCACGAGAACGAGATTGGCGCCTGGCTGTGGACCGAGGACCGGGTCGTGCTGGTGGACATGCTCGGCGGCGATCTCCGGGCCCTCCTTCGCGCCGACACCCGCGGCGAACTCGCCACCAGCGGCATCGCGATGGCGCGGGGGAGCATCCTCGGGCATCGCATCGACGACCAGACGTACTACCGCGTCGCCACCTCCGACGTGCTGTTCGACGGCGCGCGCAGCAACTTCTTCGCGCGCGGCCGGCGCGTCAGGCGGCTGTTCACGACCGGCCCCGATGGCGGCCTCATGCCGGCCCCCGACGGCCGTCCGGTGGCGCTCAAGAACTTCGTCTTCGACGAGCTCCGGCGCGTCCGGGCCAGCGCCCGCGGCGACGAACACATCGACCGGATTGCCGCGCTCATCGCGCCCGACCCGGCGTATGTGAACCTTTTCAGCTTCACGTTCGAGCGGCCGACGCTGTGGGTCTCGCTCAGCCAGGCGTATGCCAACGACGGATACGGCAGCGTGCCCGAGAGCCGCGTGCTGGCAAAGGACACGTGGGTGGCGGGCCTCAGCGGACGGTTCGTGCTGTCGCACGAGCGACGCTCGTCGGCCACCGACCTCGGCCTGGGATTCGCGTATGCCAGGCAGGGCGTGGACGGCGCCGCGGTGACGGAATCGGCCGACGACCTCAAGGCAGACCTCACGCTGCGTCCGTCCATGCTGGCGGAGACCGGCTCGCGATGGCGGCCCTTCATCCGCGGCCTCCTCGACTCGGAGTTCACGCCGACCGAGGCGATCGACGGGACGACCAACCCGAGGCAGGTCGCCGCGCGTGCGATCGCCGGATACCTCGCCCTCCCCGGCCCGACCTGGCGGCGGCTCGAGATCGGCCTCGCCGCGGAGAACGACTTCGGGCGCCCGAACCTCCAGTTCGGCTTCCAGGCCCGCGCCGATCTGGAGAAACGCCTCGGCGCCGGGGCCCGCTTCGGCAGCGGGGGCGGTCAGGTCACGTACCGGATGCGGAACGACCTGACCTACTTCCTGCCGTCCGGCCGCGACACGGAAGCCAACCTTGCCCTGCGGTACAACCTGATCCACGAACTGCTCATCCCGCTCGTGGACGAGCTCTCGCTGTCAGTCGTCGGGGACTTCTTCGTGTACCAGGGAAAGGTCGCCGCCACGCGCTCCCCGGGGATGAACGTGCAGCTGCGCGTCGGGTTGACGTATGATCGCTTGTGGAAACCGAGGTACCAGCCGTTCTTCTAGGCAGCAGGCAGGGCGCAGGGAGCCGCGAGGTCACCACAATCAGCCGGCCACCATGAAACGACGCACATTCCTCCAGCAACTTGCCGTCGCCGCCGGCGCCTTCCATGCCGGTGCTCGCCAGGCGCAGGCAGTGCAGGGGCCACGGCGCGACGACCTGGTCTGGGATGCGATGGGCGAACTGCGTGAGGAGTACGACGCGGCCCTGCTGCGCGAGATGCTCGCGTCGGGCATGGACGCCATCACGATCACGCTCTGCGATCCGAAACCGGAAGGCGCCGAAGCGCTCGAGCTGGCGATCGACGCGCTGCTGCAGCATGACCGCTTTCTGGCCTCGAGGGCGGACGTCCTCCGCAAGGCGACGACCGTTGCCGACGTCGACCGGGCCCGTCGCGAGGGAAAGCTGGCGGTCTTCTACCTCTACCAGAACACGGTGCAGTTCGGGCGAGACCTCGACCGCGTGGACCTCTTCTACCGCATGGGGCTGCGGTCGTGCCAGCTGACGTACAACACGCGGAACCTCGCGGGTGTCGGGTGCTGGGAGGAGGGCGGCCTCACGCCGTTCGGTCGCGAACTCATCCTGCGGATGAACGAGCGGCGCATGCTGATCGATCTCTCGCACGCCAACATGCAGACGATGGCCGAGGCGGTCGCGGCGTCCACGGCGCCGGTGATCGTGTCGCACACCGCGTGCATGGCGGTCCACCAGAACCGGCGCAACACGACCGACGAGAACCTGCGCGCCGTGGCCGGTCGCGGGGGCGTCATCGGCATCTGTCAGATGCGCCCCTTTCTCACGACGAAGAAGCGCGACAACCTGCACGCCTACTTCGACCACCTGATGCACGCCATCCGCGTGGCGGGGGTGGAGCACGTCGCCATCGGCAGCGACCGGGACCACCGGGTGATCACGCTGACGCCGGAGTACCTGGCCGAACTCCGGCGTGAGGAGGGGAGCCAGGTGGTGGACAGCGACCTCCCCTACTTCATCGACGAACTCAACGGGCCGCGGCGCATGACCATCGTGCGCGACGGGTTGTCTCGCCGCGGCCTGAACGGAGACGACGTGGACCGCATCATGGGGCTCAACGTGCGCCGACTGTACCACGAGGTGGTCGGCTAGGGCCGCCGCCCCTACGGGTTGAACCAGTAGGTGGCCTTGACGATGAAGATGTTGTCCGGCTTCAGCGCCATCAGATCGCTGAAGTCCGGGCCGATCGCGAACCGCCCAACGCCCTCGGCCCCGGACACGCCATCCAGCCGCGACGAGCGACCCTGCTGCCACACGAAGAAGATCGTGGAGCCCGGCCGCCATTCCCAGCGCAGCACGGCGCTCCCGCGGAGCGACCGCACGTCGAAGTCGGGATCGTTGAACGTGAACGCTGCTGCCGGGCCGGTGCCGTCCGGGTCGACCGTGTACACACCCTCGGCGCTCCGGCTGATGCGGCTGCCGCCGCTGCCGTACACGTTGAAGTCCAGCGTCCTGGGGGTGCGAAGCTCCTTGATGAGCCGGTAGTCGCCGCTGGAGAGGAGCGGCTGCGCGTACATCTCCAGCGAGAGGTCCGGACGGAACGTGACGTTGAGCCGGGTCTCGAGACTCACCTGTGTCTGCGCCAGATCCCCGAACACGTACCGCCGGCCGAGGGTCGCCGTCGCCAGGGGGTCTTCGATGGACCTGAGGTACTGCGCGGTCGTCCGGCTCCTGGAGACGTTCGGGCCGACCTGGATGTCGACGTTGGAGCCCGGCCGCAGGCCGACGTTGAGGTTCACCGACCGGCGCAGGTCGCCCGTCTCCGACGCGGAGCCGCTCACCGAAACCCGCGCCGTGTACGGGCGGCGGCTGTCGGTGGAGAGGAACAGGAATCCCGAGACGCCGGGAGCCGTCATCGCCATCACGCCCCCTCTCGTCAGGCGGTCGTCGAGTGACGCGAACTCCCGGCTCCCGTTGAAACCGAAGTTCCAGAAGTTCACGAACTGGCCGCCGCCCCCCAGGCTGAGCGCCGTCCCGACGCGATCCCAGCCGTGGTTCCAGTTCACGTCCGGTCCCAGCCGCACATTCCAGCGCCGCAGGAAGCGCCACGGACGCACGTGCTCATAGTTGAGGTTCAGATCGATGTTCGTCCGGTCGGCCGAGGTCTGGAAGCCGAGATCATTGATCTCGTACCCCGGGCTGGTGGTGGAGAGGGCAACGTTCCCCCGCCACGTGCCGGCGCGCTTGCCGATGTCGAAGCGCGCGGCGTAGCCGGACAGGGCCGTCGCCAGCGAGTCGACGCCGAGGTAGTCGGCGTCCGGCCGCTGGAAGTACCGCGCCGAGCTCCGCTGCGTGGTGATGAGCGAAGTCGAGGAGCCCCGGACGTGGCTGCCCGCGACGTAGCCGTTCAGGGACCACGTGCGCTCGGCCCATTCATGACGGAAATCCAGCCCGCCCACGTAACCCGCCGACCGGAGGCGCTCCCGCGACAGGTCGGTCTCGAAGTGGCGGTTGACCGCGGTCGCGATCACGCCTAACGTGGACTGCCCCGAGCGGAAGTCGCGCCGGACGCGTCCGGCCAGGTAGTTGGTGAGCGGCTCCACCTCCGCGCGCTGCTCCGTGCGGTCGGTCAGGGTCAGACGCGCCTGCTCCCGCTGGGTGACCGCTTCGATCAGTCCCACCGACCAGCCGCTCGCCGTGCGCGTCGTGAGCTTGACGGCGCCCAGGATCGTGCTCGCCTCGGGAACATCGGCATAGACGGCGCTGGGAGCGGATACCTGCGGCTGCCGCCCGATACGCCGAGAGTACAGGATCGACGACGGCCCCCCGCCCCCCCCACCCCCACCCCCACCCCCGCCAGGTCCGCCACCACCTCCGCCAGGTCCGCCACCACCTCCGCCACCGGGACCGCCCATGTCGCCCCCGCCAAACCGGAAGAGGTCGGAGCCCTCGACGAAGAACGGACGCTTCTCCTGGAATCGGGTTTCGAACGCCGTCAGGTTGATGACCGCGGGGTCGACCTCCACCTGGCCGAAGTCCGGATTGGCCGTCGCGTTGATCGTAATGTTCGACGTGGGCCGGAACTTGAGGTCAACCCCGAAGCCCGCGTTATGCAGCGATCCGTCGCGGTACGGATTCGAAAAACCGGCCGAGGGGTCCTGGAAGGCCGGGCGATAGTCGGCCTTGCCCAGGCTGTATGGAAGGAGTTCCACCCGCTGGCTCCCGGCCGTGATCCCCTGGATCCCCTCCAGATGTCCGTAGCGTGCCACGCCGCCGCGCTCGAGTCGTGGGGTGAACGCGAAGACGGCGTGCTCGTTCTTCCTCGCGATCCGGCGCTCGATCTGAATCCCCCACTCCTGCTGGGCCAATCGGCTGAACCGGAGCTGCGAGAGCGGGATGCGCATCTCCACGGTCCAGCCGCCGGAGTCAACGACGGCCTTGGCTGCCCACACCGGATCCCAGGTGGCATCGCCGCCGAAGGTGTTGCTCCCGGTCATGATCTCGTCCCCGACGACGCCGGCCGGGTTGACCGAGAAGCGTGCCGCGGTCAGGTGATCGTGATAGCCATCCAGTGAGATCGAGAACCAGTCCGAGTCGAGGAGGTCGGCGTCCCGCCGCCCGAGGCGCGCCGAGATACGACCCGAATCGTGGAGCCGGGCGCCCACGTAGATGGCCCGGTCATCGTACAGAATCCGAACCTCGGTCCGCTCCGAGACGGGCTCCCCTTCGTTCGGGTCCAGTTGCGTGAACCGGGTCACCGGGTCCGCGGTCTGCCAGGCCGACTCGTGAAGGCGACCGTCGATCTCGATCGTCGCGCGAGTCCGAGCGGCCGTGGCGCGAGGGGCCGCGAGGTGCGCCGCCGTGCGCGGCGTGATGACACCGGGCGCAGCAGGCCCCCGGTCCTGCGCGGCAAGCTTACAGGCAGCCGCCGCCGTGAAAGCGGCGACGAGGACGGTATGGCGCACGAAGAGTGACTTGTCCCTGGGCCGTTATGGGCCGTTTCCGGCACTCCCGAGTCCGGGACGCGCCAAGCAATGGTTACGCCTGTCCGGACCGGTTCGTTGAAGCCTCAGGCATCCGGCGGGGCGGCAGGTCACGTTCCCTGAGCCGCGGCCGTTCTCACCGCCACGACGAGGCGGTCCACCTCATCCAGGGTCGTGAAGACATTGGGGGTCACGCGGACCCCCTCCCACTCGGCGGGCACGAAGCGCGGCCGGACGTGAATCCGGTGCCTCCGCAGCAGGTAATCGGTCATCGCCTGTGCGCCGATGCCCGTCACGGAGAATGCGCCGAGGGCGCAGGCCTGCGCCGGGTCGTACGACGTGAGGAGCTTCACGCCCTTCGCGTCCTCGATACCGCGCATCCAGCGCTCGCGGAGATAGCGGAAGCGGGCCGCCTTGCGCTCGAAGCCGATCGCCTCGTGGAACGTGAGCGCGTCGCTCACGGCGTTGCGGAGCGAGATCGGGTACGTGCCGATCTGCTCGAACTTCCGGATGTCACCGTCCTGTTCCGGTGGCGCGGCGTAGAGGGGCCAGATGTCCCTGATCCGCTCGCGGCGCACGTACAGGAACCCGTTCCCCACCGGCGCCGTGAGCCACTTGTGCAGGCTCGTGCCGTACACGTCGCAGCCGAGGTCGTCGCGGGTGAACGGGAACTGTCCGAACGTGTGTCCGCCGTCGGCGATGGACCAGATGCCGCGCGGACGGGCAAAGTCGGCGAGTCGCTTGACCGGGAAGATCTGCCCCGCCGTGTAGGTCATGTGCGAGACGTGGATGACCTTCGTGCGCGGGGTGACCGCGGCGACGACGCGGTGGTACAGGTCGTCCATGGACGGCGGCGGGGTGGGGTAGCTCACCCGCCTCACCACGATCCCGTCGCGCCGCGCACGCTGGTCCCACCCCATGAGCATGCGCGGGTAGTCCTGCGTGGTGATGACCACCTCGTCGCCGGCCGACAGCTTCATCCCGAACTGCACCGACAGGAGCGACTCGCTGGTGTTGCGGGTGAGCGCGAGCTCCTCGGGGTCGCAGCCGAACGTGGCCGCCAGACGCTGCCTGACGAGTTCGACCTGCGGGTAGAGCAGCTCGTCCACGTACAGCGACGGGCTCATGTTGGTGATGGTCCAGTACCGGTCCATCGCCTCGGCCACCACCCGGGGGGCCGGGGACACCGAGCCCGAGTTCAGGTTGATGTGGTTGCTGTCGATGGTGAAGGCCTGCCGGATGCCCAGCCAGAAGGATTCGTCCCGGGCCGTCTCCTGGGGCGTGGCACCCTCGGCGCGGCGAAGGAGGGGCTCGATGAACCGGAGGGGCTCCGGGCGCAGGAGGGCGCCCGAACCGGCCGCCATGGCGGATACGAAGGTGCGTCGGTGCATGCGATGCGGATTCGGCGACGTCGAGGGCGCCGGTCGTCTTCTTTCCGGTCCCGGCGCGTGGCCCGGTCCGGCCTCTACGGCGCCGGGACCGTCGCCGAGAACAACCGGCGGAGCAGCCCCGGATGCCGGCCGAGCAGATAGGCGCCGGCGATCACCACCGCAAGGGCGTTCGCCAGCACCACCGACCACCACGGGAGCAGGGCCTTGAACGAACTGGACGCCATGCCGATCCCGAAGACCGTGACGAGGAAGCCGGCGCCGAGCATGAGAATGGCGAGGCGCGCCTGCGGGCGCGGCCCGTCGATGTGAGCGACCAGCCAGGCCACGAACAGCCCGATCGCGATCGACACCGCAACGTGGAGCGCGGAGTACAGCATGACGACGCCGGTGTCGACCGGCACGGGCGTCGTGAGGATGCTGGGATCCCGCCACCCGCGGAAGAGCGCCTGCCCGAGGAGGTTGACGGTGTACAGGAAGCCGCGCGCCGCCAGGAAGTCGAACACCGCATAGAACCCGGCGACGGTCACGGTTCCGATGAGACCGACGATGATCCCGTCCCTCACCGTGCGATTCGGACCTGGCATGACTGCCTCCATGTGCCCGGGGTCGACCACAACATGGAGGCTACGGGACCACGGCGCGAGTCGGGGTCAGCGAACCCCGGACACGGCAGCCGCGAGGACACGACAGAAGGAGCCCCCGCGCCCGGCGCTCAGGCGGTCGAGCCTGAGCGCCACCTGATCCAGCTACTTCTTGCCCCGGGCCCTCGCCTTCCCGGCGCGACGCGCCTTGGGCGCTGGCTTCCGTGAGGCGGGACGGCGTGACTTCGCCTTCCTCGCGGCAGCCCGCGGCTTCGTCGCCCTGGTCTTCCGCCTTGTGACCTTCGCCTTGACCTTCGACCGCGTCCGAGCCGCGGCCCTGGCGACCTTTTTCTTCTTCGCGGTTCTGGGCGCGGCCTTCTTCGCTTTCTTCGCCACTGACCGGACCGCCTTCGCCGCCTTCTTCACTGCGGCTGAAGCCTTCGCCGGCGGTGCCACCGTGGCGGCGCCACTCATCAAGTCGTGGACGGCGAACGCCGCGCCCTGCGGATCGCCCAGGATCGCAATCGTGCCGCCCGGGATCTCCATCCGAGCGCGGTGCACGGTGGCGCCGGCCTTCGTCGCTGCCGCGACCGCCTTCCCCACGTCCCTGACGTGGATGTACATGAGCCAGTGTGGCGGAATCTGGCCCATCTGGGGCATCCGGTTGTACATCCCGCCGTACATCTGCCGCCCTTTCCCGAACATGGCGTACATCGCGCCGCCACCCAGGTCCACCTCACTGGTCTTCTCCCAGCCGAACAGCGCCCCGTACCACTCGAGCGCCTTCCGGTAGTCCGTCGTCATGAGCTCGTGCCACGAGAAGCGGCCCACGACGGGCGTGCCGTCCCACCCGCCCGACTGCACGCTCGACTTGTAGATGCCAAGGAACGCGCCCTGCGGATCCTGGAGCACCGCGAACCGTCCGGTGCCGGGAACGTCCGACGGCGGGACCACCACCTTGCCGCCTGACGAGGCCGCCCTGGCCGCGGTGGCATCGACGTCATCGGACTCCACGTACGGCATCCAGTTCGGCGGCACGCCCTGCTTCCGCATGTCGTCGGTCAGGCGGAAGATGCCGGCGATCGGCACGCCGCCCAACGTCCACATCGTGTAGTCCTTGTCGAACGCCTGCGTGCCCCACGCAGTGAGCTTCCGATAGAAGCGCTGCGACCCGGCGGGGTCCGGTGTCGAGAGTTCATACCAGCAGAATTGTCCGTGCATGGAGGCGCCCGGTTCAGGTGAGGGATGCGGGCGTGAACGTTATCCCTTTCCCGACGGCGTAGCGAGCCGGAAGCTCCTCCGGTCGACTCCCTGCCCCTCGTCCGTCCGGTCGGCCCCGACAGCCGCGGATTCGTCCCCGGCCTACCGGGGTATGGGGGTCCGGCGCAGGGCGCCGATCTCGTCGAGGATGTCGAGCACGTGCGCCTCGACCACGATCCGTCCCTTCTCCCGGGTCGCCAGCGTGGCGTCGCCGTAGATCCCCGTCCGCGACCAGGTCCGGCCGGCCCGCGCCGCCGCCGCCGAGTCGCGCATCAGGGGACTCTGCCCCGGGTGGTAGTCCCGGGCTGCCTTGGACATGTCCACGTACTCCGGGTACATGTACAGCATCATCGACGTCTCGAACTCGTCGGCGTGCGTGCCGCCCGGCTGCTGGCGGAGCCGGTCCTCGGCGGCGCGGGTCCGCGGACCGCCGTTGGTGAATCGCATGACGATCCCCGAAGCGGCCAGCGAATCCTGCGCCGGCTGCAGTGCCCGCACGGTCGAGACCCCGGTGTTGAGGATGTAGAACCGCCGCGGGCCGTGCCGGGCGATCGACCGGACAATGTCGATCACCATGTCCCGCGCCGTCTCCAGCCTGAGCGTGGTCGATCCCGGATACTCCACGAACGCCGGGTAGAAGTGGTAGGTGATCATCGGATACATCGCCACCGGCGTGGCCGCGAAAACCCGGTCCGCGTAGTACTTCGCCAGCAGCTGGTCGTTGCGCAGGCGGAGCTGCGGTCCGTGCTCCTTGGCCTCCGCGCCCAGCGGAATCACCACGACCGTGGAGGTGTCGAGGTACTGCTCCGCCTCGACCCACGTCAGGTCGGCGATGAGGGCGCTGCGGGTCCGGTCGGGCGCGCCCTGCGGGCCCTGCGCGCCCGCCGTCGCGGCCGCCAGGGCGAGCGCGGTGACAAGGTACTCCACACGGTGTCGCCTCACATGATGGCCCTCTGCTTGCGCATCACGACGCCCTCGATCCCCGCCGCCCGCAACAAACGATTGAAGGCCGTGATGTCGTCGCGCTCGACGGCCTCCACCTCGGCCCGCAGGGCCGACCACAGCTGTTCGAGCTCCACCAGGCGCTCCTTCGACGCGCGGGTCACTACCGGATTCGATTCCACGTGCCCGAGGAGAAAGCCGAACTGCCCGTTGATCCCGTTGGCGTAGTTGATGATGTCCTGGCCGTTGGTTGCCTTCGTCGTCATACGCGGCTCCAGGGTTTCCATCTTCCTCACGATCGACCCGCCGGCGTCGGCGATGGCTTTCGCGCTGTCGGCGTCCCGCGTGCGGGTGACGAAGCCCTGCAGCTGCGCCTTGAGGTCGCGCAACCGCAGGACGGCGTCGTGGATCTCGCCGATTCGGCCGACCAGCAGGCGGGCGATCGAGTCCTGCTCCGCGACCTGGGCCATGGGGGTCACGCGACGCGGGTCCTGCCGGACCTCGATCCGCTGCGTCCGGGTCACCGCGCCCACGGTCAACCGCACCTGATACGTGCCCGGCAGGACGCGCGCGCCGCCGTTGGGCGCACCGAACAGGACCACGCCCGGAAGGGTCGTGGGCCCGGTGCGGCGCAAGTCCCACGTCCAGCTGTTGATGCCCGCCCCGGGCGACAGCCGGCCGGACGCGGTTCCCTCGGTGTTCGAGACGGTTCGCACCACGGCGCCCGAACCGTCGATGAACTCCAGCGTCACGTTCGTGCCGGAATCGGGCGCGACGCCGAGTGCGTAGAACACGCGGGCGTTGGGTGGATTGCTGCCGACCGTCCCGCCGCCGCCCGCGCCGAACCCGCCACCGTCGAGCAGGTACGCCGGGCGCGGCGCAAACAGGTGCGCCGCGGCAGCCGCGATCGAGTCGTGGTACTGCCTGACGATGGAGAGATCGTCGAGGATCCAGAAGGCGCGCCCCTCGGTCGCGGCGATCAGATCGCCGTGGCGCACCTCGAGGTCCGTCACCGGCACGGCAGGGAGGTTCCCCGAGAATGCCTGCCAGCGCGCGCCGCCGTCGAACGACAGGTAGACGCCCGTCTCGGTGCCGGCGTACAGGAGATGGCGGCGCTCGGGATCCTCGCGCACCACCCGCACCGGCTCCCCGTCACGCAGGCCGTTCCCGAGCCGCGTCCACGTCCGGCCGAAGTCCGTGGACCGGAACACGTGGGGCGTCGGATCGCCCAGCCGATCCTTCCGGAACGCGACGTACACCGTGGCGGGATCGTGCGGCGACACCTCGATCTCGTTCGTGAGGCCGTCGCCGGCCGCGGGCGGCGTCACGTTGGTCCAGGTGGCGCCGCCGTCGCGCGTCAGCTGCACGAGGCCATCATCGGTCCCGACGTACAGGGTCCGCGCGTCGTGCGGCGACTCCTCGATCACGACGATCGTGCCGTACACCTCGCCGCCGGCGCCTTCATTCGTGATCGGGCCGCCGCCCCACCCCTGTCGTGCCCTGTCGTTTCTCGTCAGGTCCGGAGACATCGGCGCCCATGACTGCCCGCGATCCCGCGAGCGGAACAGCACGTTCCCGCCGTGGAAGACAACGGCGTCGTCGTGCTGCGACACGACGATGGGGGCCGTCCAGTTGAACCGGTAGCGCGTCCTGTCGGTGGGTTCGGTCAGGTTCATCTCCGGCCACGGCATGATCATGCGGCGGAGGCCGGTCTGCTGGTCCAGTTCGTCGATGATGCCCTGGTAGCAGCCGCCATAGACGTATCGCGGGTTCCGCGCGCTCACCCCGATGTTGGCGCTCTCGCATCCGGCGCCATCCCACCAGTCGCGCACGCCGATGGCGCCACGGTCGCTCCGGCTCCGGATGACCACCGACGAGTTGTCCTGCTGGCCCGAGTACAGCTTGTAGGGGAAGTCGTCGTCGACGGTCACGTGGTAGAACTGGGCGGTGGGCTGGTTGTCCTGGGGACTCCAGTTCTTTCCGCCGTTCAGCGACACCGAAGCGCCCCCATCGTTGGCGTTGATCAGGTAGTTGCTGTTGGCCGGGTTGATCCAGAGTCCGTGGTTGTCGCCGTGGGTCGCCGGCACCACCTGGAAGCTCCGCCCGCCATCGATGGACCGGAGCAGCGGCGCGTTCGAGATCCAGACGACGTCGGCGTTCGACGGGTCGGCGGTGATGTGCATGTAGTACCAGGAACGCGTCTGGATCAGCCGATCCTCGGAGAGACGCCGCCACGTCTTGCCGGCGTCGTCACTGCGATAGAGCCCGCCGGCCTCGGCCTCGATGATGGCGTACACGCGTTCCGGGTTCGCCGGCGAGACGGCCACGCCGATCTTCCCCATCAGGGCCGGGAGTCCCTCCCTGAGCCGGGTCCAGGTGTCGCCGCCGTCCGTACTCTTCCACAGGCCGCTCCCCGGTCCGCCGCTCCGCACGTGCCACGGCACGCGCTGGTGATCCCAGAATGCCGCGTACAGGATGCGCGGATTGCTGGCGTCCATGGACAGGTCGCTCGCGCCACTCGTCAGGTTCTCGCCCTTGAGCACCTGCGCCCACGACTTGCCGCCGTCCGTCGAACGGTAGATGCCGCGGTCCGGCGTTCCCTTCCACCGCTCGCCCTGGGCGGCGACGTAGACGAGGTCGGGATTGGTCGGGTGCACGCGCACGGCCGAGATCTGGCGCGTGGCGGCGAGCCCGGCGTGGGTCCAGGTGCGACCCTGGTCGCTGGACCGGTACACGCCGTCGCCGTAGGTGGACGACTGCCCCCGAACGGCGTGCTCCCCCATGCCCACGTAGATGACGTTAGGGTCGGATGGGGCGACCGCGATGGCGCCAACCGACCCCGTCCTGAAGAACCCGTCGGAGACGTTGCGCCAGGTGAGCCCGGCATCGTCGGTCCGCCAGAGTCCGCCACCGGTGTAGCCGGCGAAGTACGTGAGGGGTTGCGACGGGATGCCGGTGACGGCGACGCTGCGGCCGCCGCGGGAAGGCCCGACGTTCCGCCACGCGATGGCCTTGAAGAGGGCGGAATCCGGTGGCGGGACCGCTGGCCGGGCCTGGGCGCGGAGTGGCTGGACGCAGGTGAGGACGGCAACGACGGGTGCAAGGCAGCGCATGACGGCTGAGGCGAGGGACGTGACGGGCTCTCTGGCTGTGAACTTGCTCGCCCGCCTGCGTGAGGCAAGGGAGACGGCCGGCCGCCGCTCGTTGATGGCGCGGCGCCGGAGAAGAGGCGATGGCGCGGGCTCGGTGGACCGAGGCCATCGCCTGCCTGGCGCAGTCCATCGGGCAGCGCCTGCGAGCCTTGCGCGGGCAGGCAGTATGGCCACACCATTGGGTATGGCTGTTCAACGCGAGTGGCCCGCGTCGCGGCTCACTCGTGGACTGCATGATCGCCGCCACGGCGCTCGTGACCGGCGCGGAACTGGCGACATCCAATCCCGCTGACTTCAGGCGATTCGAGTCGCTTGGGCTGAGGCTGAGCCTCGACTGAAGGCCGACGCGGCCCATCTGTCGTGGCATGCGCGCGTATTCCACCGCAGCCGCGCGGCGCGGCCGGTGACGCGACAGCGGCGCATGCCATGACTCGGCGGCGTCGGCGGCGCCGGCTTCAGGGCACGATCGCCGAACTTCCCGGGAGCCCGGCCAGCGACGCCGCCAGCAGCAGGACCATCTTCGTCGCCTTGAGCGCACTGGGCCAGTCGGCCCACTCGGAGAGCGTGTGCTGGTTGCCGCCGTACGACCGGCCGATCGAGATCGACGGAATGCCGCGCACCACGCCCATGTTCGCGTCCGTCGATCCGGTCGCGACGGCTTCCCTCCCCCGCGGCAAATCGATGCCGACGAACCGGTGCACATCGATCGCCGTCTCCACCAGCGGGTGCCGTCGGCGTTCCTTCAGCATCGCCTCGGTGCCGCCGGCACCGTTCTTCTGCACCACCTCACGCCGCCACTCCACCCCTTCGGCCCGGGCCGCGTCCTCCACGATGCGGTCGATGGTCCGGTCGAGCGAATCGAGCAGTACGGGATCGGGCGAGCGGAGGTCCATGGTGAAGTACAGCTCCTGCGGGATGCCGTTGAAGATCTCGCCACCATGGACCTGCCCGACGTTGTACACGGCGCCGTCGGGCAGCGCCGGCGGGCTCAGCTGGTAGATGCGCGCGATCGCGGCCGAGAGCGCCTTCACCGGGGTCGGCTTCCCGCGCGACGTGACCGTGTGCGAGCCGGCGCTCCTGAAATGGTACCTGGACCAGTAGATGCCCAGGGCGCCGTAGTTGATCGGCCCGAGCCCGCCGTCCATGGCCACGAGCATGTCCGGGCGCGGGTTGTGGCGCAGCCAGTAGTCCATGCCGCGCAGGCCCAGTTCCTCCTGCACGGTGGCGACGAAGACGAGGTCGCCGCTGGTGCGGACCTTCGCGGTATCGAGCGCCCGGATGACCGCCAGCATGTTCGCCAGGGAGGCGCTGTTGTCGAAGATGCCGGGCGCTTTCAGGGTGTCGCCGGCCTTCGTGACCGACAGACTGGTGCCGAGGGGATGGACGATGTCGAGGTGCGCCGCAAAGACGATGGTCGGTCCGCCGCCGGTGCCCCTTCGCCGGGCGGTCACGTTGCCGATCGAGTCGGTCGTCACCTCGAGCCCGGAACGCTGCATCTCGCGGCGCACGAGCGCGGCGCGCTCCTGCTCGTGTTCGGACTTGCCCTGGATCTCCGCGATGCGGATCCACTCGTCGACCTGCTTCGAGAAGTTGCTGTCGAGGAAGGCGAGGGCGTTCCGGATCTCGGGCCTCGTGGCGATGGCGGGCTGGAAGCGCGAGGTCGTGGGGCCCTGACCGCTGGCGGGACTGGCGGCGAGCGCGATGGCCAGCGCAATCGCGGACGCGAGGCGCGGCCGGCGACCGGTCGAGGTGGGAGCAGTCGGCTGGGTACGATGCACGATCACGGGGTCAGCACCGGTCACGTCGGGGATGAAGGAAGGCGCGGGCCAGGTGAACGCGGATTCACCTTGCGCCTGCGTCAGACAAGCGTCGCCAGAAACCGGGCAGCCGTCCAGAGGTGAACCTGCTCGCTCGTCACGCTCTCGCGGGCGCCGCGGAGGTGCACCTGAAAGGCCGGGACGGCTGGAAAGCGCTGCTTGAGGTACCGGAGCGACGGGGCCACCGGACCCGCCGCCAGCCTGGCCTCGACGAAGAGCACCGGCCGGCGCCGCTCAACGACCACGAAGTCCACTTCCCGGCCGTCGACGTCGCGGAAGTACCTCAGCTCGAGCTCTCGGCCTTCCGTGTCGAACTGGAAGTGCACCCACTTGAGCAGGTGTGACGCGACGAGGTTCTCGAATCGCGGCCCGTCATCGGGGACCAGGCTCCAGTCGTAGTGGTAGTGCTTCTGCTCCTGCTTGACCGCGCGCAGCCGGGGCGCCCCGAACGGCGACAGGCGGAAGAGCGCGTAGAGGCGCTCGAAGATATCGAGCCACCGCGAGACCGTCTGATGGTTGAGCTGCAGATCCTCTCGCAGGGCGTTGCGAGAGAGCGGGCTGCCCACGCGCTCCGGCAGGGCCAGCATGAGTTGCTCCATGGCCCCGAGGTCCCGCACCAACTCGAGCGAGGTAACCTCCTCGCGAATCAGCCGGCTGCGGTACTCCACGGACCAGCGCCTCGCCCGCGCGGCCGATCCACGGAGGAACGGCTCCGGGAAACCACCGAGCGCCATCAGGTCCTCGACCGTCGCCCGCCTCTGGCTCCCCAGTTCGGCAATGGATAGCGGATGCAGGCGGAGGAAATGGTACCGGCCCTGGAGGGAATCACCACCAAAGCGATACAGGTCGAGGCGCGCGCTCCCCGTGACCAGGATCCGCCGCGCGGGATGGAACTCGTCGTACACGCCCTTGATGAAGTTCCGCCAGCGCCGGTTCTTGTGGAGCTCGTCGAAGACCCAGAGCGCGCAATCCGGCAACTCACGGCGGAGGATGCGCTCACGGTGCGCCGGGATATCCCAGTTGAGGTATCCGGACGCCTCCGGCAGGAGGGCGCGGGCGAGCGTGGTCTTGCCGACCTGCCTCGGGCCGCCGAGGAAGACCATCTTCTCCCGCAAGTCGGCCTCGACCTGTCCCTGGAGGTACCGGCGCATGACGACGAGTATATTCCGCTGCATCGTGAATTACAAGCGTGTTCTTCACGATGAGCCGGGGCACTGGCCGGACCCGCTTCGGCACGAGTACCTTCGCGGGCGCCCGCCCTTACACATCTCTTCACGGTCTCCGATTCCCGCCATGGCCTCCCTGCGCAACACCCTCGCCCTGGTCGTCCTCCTCGCCGCCTGCGCCGGCGGACCTCCCGTGTCCCCGGCGCCCGCGCCCGCCGGCGGGTATGACGTCGTCATCGAGAACGGCCGCATCGTGGACGGAACCGGGTCCGCCTGGTACTACGGCGACCTCGCCATCCGCGGTGATCGCATCGCCGCCATGGGCCCGCGCGGCGCCTTTCGCGCCTCGCGCGCAGCGGCCCGCGTCGACGCCACCGGCCACGTTGTCGCACCCGGATTCATCGATATCCAGGCCCACTCCATCGGCCACTACATGTTCGGTGACGGGAAGGCGATCTCCATGATCACCCAGGGCATCACCACTGCGATCCACGGCGAGGGCTCGTCGCTGGGTCCCATGAATGACAGGCTCCTGGCGGCAGAGGACGATACCGCGTCCCGGCGCGTCCTCTCCCGGTTCACGGGGCCGAACGGGTTCGCGAAGTGGCTGGAGTACATGGTCGGGCGCGGCACGGCGCAGAACGTCGGCTCCTTCATCGGCGACGGGACCGTGCGCGTGTACGCCAAGGGCACGGAGGAAGGGCGCCTTTCACCGGCCGAACTCGACACCATGCGCGCCATGGTCACCCGTTCCATGCGCGACGGCGCGTTCGGGATCGCATCGGCGCTCATCTACCCGCCGAACACGTACGCGAGCACCGAGGAGCTGATCGAGGCCGCGAAGGCCATGGCGCCCTACGGCGGCGTGTACATCACCCACATGCGCTCCGAGGGCGACAAGTTCCTCGAGGCGATGGATGAAGCGATCCGCATCGGCCGGGAGGGCGGCGTGCCGGTCGAGATCTTCCACCTCAAGGCCAGCGGACCGCGCAACTGGCCCAAGATGCCGGTCGCGATCGCGAAGATCGACTCGGCGCGCGCCGCCGGACAGGACGTGCAGGCGAACATGTACCTGTACCCGGCCGGCGGGAATTCCTTTGCTTCCTGCATTCCGCCGAAGTACGCCGCCGGCGGGCGGCTGATGGAGAACCTGAAGAACCCCGCGCTGCGAGCGACCATGGTGGCCGAGATCCTGGCCCGCGACGCCGGCTACGAGAACCTGTGCGAGATCGCGACGCCGGCCAACGTCATGGTGGTCGGCTTCCGGAAGGAGGCCAACAGGCGTTTCGAAGGGATGCGCCTGGCCGACATCGCGACGGCCCTCGGGAAGAACTGGGCCGAGGTGATCATCGACCTGAACGTGGATGAGGAGCTCGGCCTGGGCGAGTTGCTCTTCCTCATGAGCGAGGAGAACATCCGGCTCCAGCTCCGGCAGCCCTGGATCAAGTTCGGGACCGACGCCGGATCCATGGATCCGGCGACCGCACGCGGGATGGTGCATCCCCGCACCTACGGCAATTTCCCGCGGCTTTTCGCTCGATACGTGCGCGAACAGCAGGTTCTCACGCTGGAGGATGCCGTGCGGAAGGCCAGTGCGGCCGTTGCGACTCGGCTGTCGATCACCGACCGGGGCGTGCTCAAGCAGGGACTCAAGGCCGACGTGATCGTCTTCGATCCGGCGACCATCACCGACCACGCCACGTTCGAGCGCCCGCACCAGCTCTCGACCGGCGTGCGCGACGTGTTCGTGAACGGGGTCGCGGTGCTGCGGAACGGACAGCACACGGGGGCGAAGCCGGGCGTGGTCGTGCGGGGGCCGGGGTACGGGCGGTAAACGGCGCGCGCCTCGTTCAGAACGCCCGGCCGACGTAGACGACGCCCATCGCGAAGATGTAGAGCTCGCGCCCCGTGTCCGAAGGATCGGTCTTGTGCGTGTAGTTCGCCCGGAGCGCGCCGGCCTGGGCGCCGAGGCTGAAGGTGAACCCGCTGGGCCGGACGCGGCGATAGCCGAACTCCAGGGCGCCGCCGAGCAGATCGGACGTGTAGTGCTCGCGATCGGACTTCCCGATCTCGACGCGCGGACCGTAGAACCACCCGGTGAGGTTCTTCCTCGGATACAGCACCGCGTTGACCGTTCCCGTCCAGGCGGACCGCAGGTCATCGATCATGACGTGCGTGAGCAGGCCGAGGGAGATCAGTCGCGCGCCGACGCCCATGGCGAGCCCCGGGGACAGCTGGCGCTGCACCTCCACGTTGGGGCCAACCTGGAGCAGGCCGAGCGGGTTGACCTGGAACACACCGGTCGCGCCGGCGGCGGCCTCCTGGGCCGCGGTGGTCGTCGCCAGGCCGAGCGACGCGCACAGTCCCGCAAGGAGTCGGCGAGCGATCATCGAAGCACCTCCTGAACGTGGGGAGCACCGGCTCGCGAACGGGCGGTCGTGCGGCCGGGGGTGATCGACCACCCCTCCGTTATCGCGACGAGCCGCGTTTCGTGACGCCGTCCCTCGCCGGATCGCCCCGGCGCCTTGCGGACTCGAGGGGCGGGGGCGACGATAGGCGGCCCCGCCGAATCGCGATTCACGAATCACGCCCCGAATGGCCATCCAACAGCTGAGCGAGGAGCAGGTCGCCACCTGGACGCGACTGCAGAAGGACCAGTGGTGGTTCGACAACGTGTATCGCGGCGACATGCCGCAGCTCACGATCCGGTCGGCGCTGACAGGGTTCTTCCTCGGCGGCGTCCTCTCGGCAACGGCGCTCTACATCGCCGGCAAGACCGGGATCACGATCGGCGTCGGCCTGACGTCGGTCATCCTCGCGTTCGCGATGTTCCGGCTGCTGGCGCGCACAGGCGTGATCGACGACTTCACGATCCTGGAGAACAACTGCACGCAGTCGATCGCGACCGCCGCCGGCTACATGGTCACGCCGATCGTGTCCGGCATGGCGGCGTACATGATGGTCACGACCACCATCGTCCCGTGGTGGCAGCTGATGATCTGGAACACGATCATCTCCTGCATCGGCGTGCTGGTCGCCTTCCCGATGAAGCGCCGCTTCATCAACGAGGACCAGCTCCCCTTCCCGGAAGGCCGGGCGGCCGGCGTCGTCCTCGACGCGCTGTACACCGGCGACGCCACCGCCGGGATGTTCCGGGCCAGGCTGCTCGGTGTGACCGCCCTCTTCACGGGGCTCTATCAGTTCATCGCCAGCGACGGCTGGATGCGGCTCCTGCAGTTCAAGATCCTGCGCCTGGACAAGTGGGCCGGCCTCGCCGAACCCTGGCACTGGATCGAGCGCTTCGACACGTACTACTACACCCTCGCGGGCCGGCTCAACCTCTGGATCCCGAAGATCCTGGGAACCGACGTCAGGCAGCTGGGGCTGCGCCTGACCCTCGATGCCGCCATGCTCGGCGTGGGCGGCCTGATGGGGATTCGTGTGGCGACGAGCGTGCTGCTGGGGGCCGTGGTGAACTTCGCGGTGCTGGCGCCGATCATGATCCAGCGGGGCGATATCGCCTCGTACACGGCGCCGAGCGGCGCGGTGGTGGCCATCTCGCGGACGGAGATCGTGAACCAGTGGGCGCTCTGGTGGGGCGTGACCATGATGGTGGTCGGATCGCTCGTCGGGCTGTTCGCCAGGCCCGAGCTGTTCACGAAGGCATTTGCCGCGCTCCGGACGCGGCGCGCCAGTGCCGCGGCCGGCCCTGATCCGCTTGGTCACATCGAGCTGCCGCTCGGGCTGTCGTTCGTCGGCGTGCCGGTGCTGAGCCTCGTGGGGGCGTGGCTGACGCACGCGTTCTTCGGTGTGTCGTGGCTGCTGGCCCTGGCGTCGCTCCCACTCATCTTCGTCCTCACCATCATCTCCACGAACTCGATGGCGCTGACGTCGTGGACGCCGACGGGGGCGCTGTCGAAGATCACGCAGTTCACGCTGGGGGCGATCGATCGCGTGAACCCGGCCACGAACCTGATCCCGGCCACGATGACGGCGGAGATTTCGTCGAACGCGTCGAACCTGCTGTCGGACATCAAGCCCGGGTACATGCTCGGCGCCAAGCCGCGGCAGCAGGCGATCGGGCACGTCATCGGGATCATGGCCGGTTCACTGGCGACGGTGCCGCTCTTCTTCCTGCTCTTCCTTCCCCCCGACGCGAGCGGCGTTCGTTCCACGACGACGATCGTATCGGACCAGTTCGCGATGCCGGCGGCGATGCAGTGGAAGGGCGTGGCGGACCTGATCACGAACGGCCTGAGCCAGCTCCCCGCCTCGGCCGTGATTTCGATGATCGTGGCCGCGGTGCTGGCGCTCGTCTTCGAAGTCGCGCGAATCAGGACGAAGGGGACGTTCCCGTTGTCGGCGGTCTCGATCGGCCTCGGCGTCGTGCTGCCGCCCGAGTCATGCCTGGCGATGTGGGTCGGGGCGATGATCTTCTGGCGGCAGGCGCGGAAGAAGCCGGTGCCGGGCTCGCGCGCGCACGCCATCTGGGTGGACGGCTACGAGTCGATCTGCGCCGGTCTGATCTCCGGCGCGGCGCTGGTGGGGATCGGGAACGCGATCGTGAACGTCGTTCTTGGATGAGATGACGGGATGAGCGGTGAGATTGGCGGTCCTCATCGCTCATCGCTCATCGCTCTCGGTCAGAGGTAGCGTCGGGGCGGCACCAGCACGCTCCCGAACAGCAGCCCCGCCATGAGCGCCACCAGCGCACTCAGCACCGCCACCCCCGTCTCCAGGCCTAACGTGTAGTCGCGCTCCATCAGCGACGCCAGGCCGCGGAAGCCCACGCTCCCCGGGACCAGCAGCATGATGGCCGGCAGGCGGACCAGCGTGCCGGGCCTCCCAGCCGCGCGCCCGTAGACGTTCGACAGCGCGGCCATGACCAGGCTCGAGAAGAAAACCGCCCCCGCAAACGTCACGCTCGCCGACGGGGCGAACCACCCGCTGGCCAGCCGCGTCAGGACGTACCCCAGCACCGCGCTCGCCATGACGACGGGAACGTCTCGTCGCGCGGCCCGGAACAGGATGGCGAACGAGAAGGCGGCGGCCAGTGTCGCCACGACTTCGATCGCTGCCGGGAGCGGGACAGCCTGTGCCTGGTGCGGCGACCACCCCAGCGCGCTCACGACCTGGGCCCCGGCGACGCTGCCGAAGGTGAGCTTGAAGAGCACCACCATCGCGCCGGCGAATCGCGCCGTCCCCGTCACCAACTGGCCCGTCGCGAGTTCCGTGACCGCCGTGGTGAGCGAAAGGCCGGGCATCAGGACGATCAGCGCCGCGATGACCACGGTCTGGACCGACAGCGGCGCCACGAAATGAGCGAACCCGGCCGCCAGCACCGTGGCAACGATCGCCGCGATGGCCTCCAGGGCCGCCGCGAGGTGCGGGCGCGACCGCGAGCCCACGGCCAGCGCGCCGATCAGGAC
>JABWBJ010000252.1 GCA_013360595.1 Gemmatimonadaceae bacterium
CGCCGAGGCCGTGGTGACGCCGTCCCGTCCGGCCGCGCCGGCCTCCACGGCCGCGCTCTTCACCGGCCAGTCGCAGCAGCGCCGCATCACCATCACCTGGGAGGACGCCGACATCGCCGACGTGCTCGCCAGCTTCGCCGAGATCTCCGGCCGCACCATCGTGCGCGGCAAGGCGGTCACCGGCACCGTGTCCGCCGAGATCAAGGACCAGCCGTGGGACGTCGCCATGAAGGCGATCCTCGACGCGCACGGTCTCGCCGCCACCGAGGAGGCCTCGGGCATCATCGTCGTCGACAGCTACGAGAACATCCTCCAGCGCCAGTCCAGCGAACCGCTCACCACGCAGATGGTGGGCATCAACTACGTGTCCGCGGCCTCGCTGGTCGAGATCGTGCGCGGGCTGCTCTCCAAGGACTGCGCCGCCGGCGCCTCGGCCCAGTCCGGCCAGAGCTCCGGCACGCCCAACTGCATCACGCGCGGCAACGTCGTGTCCGACAGCGGGACCAACTCCCTCATCATCAGCGAGGTGAACTCGCGGATGCCGGGGCTGATGCAGTACCTCCGCCAGCTCGACGTGCGGACGCCGCAGGTGCACCTCAAGGCCAAGATCATTTCGGTCAGCCGCACCGCCATCGAGCAGCTGGGCCTCTCCTACGACCTCGGCTCCGCCGCCGCGTACTTCAACAATCTGATCCCGCGCAACCGCCCGGGCGGGGAGACCGCCGACGACCGCGAAGGCCGCATCACCCTCGGCGGCGAAGTGCTCGCCGGCGTGGGCAACGCCTCGCGCAAGTACAAGAACGGCGCCGCGCTCAACCTCCTGTTCTCCACGGCGCTCGGCAAGTACAGCCTCACCGCCTTCCTCGACGCGCTCCACGAACAGCAGCTCTCCGACATCCAGGCCGAGCCGAGCATCACCACGCTCGACAACCGCGAGGCCAAGATCCTGGTGGGTGAGGAGACGCCGGTCCGCGTCATCGACGCCGGCGCCGCCTCGCAGATCGGCGTGCCGGCCCGCGCCAACGTGCAGTTCAAGGAGACCGGCATCATCCTCACGGTCACCCCGCACATCACCAACAACCGCCAGATCCGCATGTCGATCTCGGCCGAACAGTCGGAACTCCGCATCATCGGCGGCGACCTCGGCTTCACGATCCCCAAGCGGAACGCGAACACCCAGCTCCTCGTCAGCGACGGCGAGACGGCGGTGATCGGCGGCCTGACGCAGACCCAGATCGTGAAGAACAAGTCGGGGATCCCGCTCCTCTCGGACCTCCCGCTGATCGGCCGGCTCTTCTCGCAGACCGACACGCGCGAGGAGAAGCGCGACCTCCTGATCATGATCACGCCGCACATCATCGACGAAGGTGAAGCGATCCGTCCGCCGAACCACGACCAGCACTAACCCCCACGGAGTCCAGACGATGAGGCAGATCTTGCATCGCGCGGCCTCTGTGGCCACCGGCGCGCTCGCCACCCTCGGGGTGGCGGCGTGCGGGACGACGGACGTCGCGTCGTCGGGCCAGGACCGCGTCATCCCGGACGTCTCGATCAGCATCGAGAGCGCCTTCGGACCCGCGGGCTTCGATACGGTGTCCGTGCGCGCGCCCCTCCAGGTGCGCATCCAGGCCACCGACAACGCCGCGCTCGTGACCGCCGTGACCCGCGTCTACGCGGACACCGCGCTGATCAAGACCGACAGCACCGTGCTCAACGGCGCCAGGTCCTTCGACAAGACCATCGACATCTCGCTGGCCGGCGTTCGCTCCGGGCAGCAGGTGGCCGTCCTGACCACCGTGTCCGACGGCGCCGGCAACGGCGCCAATGCGCAGGCCCTCGCGACCGCGTTCGATCCGAACGTGCCGCGGCTCGCCTTCGTGAACCCGGCGGCGACCGTCATCGCCGGCGGCACCTACTCCTTCGACCTGTCGGCCACCGACACCACCGGCCTGGCCAAGCTCGGCTTCCGCGCCAGCGGCGGCGGCATCAACCGCGCCGACAGCACGCTCTTCTTCGAGCCGCTGCCCAGGGTCGACACCGTGCAGTACCTGATCGCCATCGCCGGCAACACCACGCCGGGGACCACGTTCAGCATCACGCCGTTCGCGGAGAATCGCGATGGCCTTCGCGCCACCGGCGTGCCGATCTCGGTGCGCATCGTCGCGGCCGGGCCGGACCAGCTCTCTCCGCTCGTGTACCAGACCGTTCCACCGCGCCTCGAAACCCCCGATTCCATCGATATCTTCGCCCGCGACGCCGATGGGCTCGTGCGGGTGATCGGATTCGTGGCCAAGGACCAGGCCGGCAACGTCCTGCATCAGGCGGCCGACACGCTGGCCGTCGCCGTCCAGCAGGTCACGCGCCGGAAGGCGTTCAAGGCGCCGATCACGCTGCGCGGCCGCTCCATGTTCATCACCGCCTACGCGATCGACCAGGCGGGCCGCATCGGCTACGCCGTGCCGCAGGGCGCGACCGTGCCGCAGCCGGCGGACAGCCTCGGCGCGCGGGCGCCCATCGTGTATGCCTACGGCCTGACCTACCCGCTCCCCGCCGGGAGCCTGGGCGCTGACATCGCCGTCGATACGGCGCGCCAGACCGTGTACGTCTCGAACATCAACAGGAACCAGCTCGAGGCCTGGAACTACAGCACCACGCTGTCGTCCCTGAGCCCGGTGGCCGTCGGCGCCATGCCCTGGGGCATGACCATCGACAACTCCGGGTCGCTGCTCCTGGTGGCGAACTCCGGCGGGACCAACATCTCCAAGGTCAACCTCCTCCAGCGCGAGGAACAGGGGCGCGTCAAGACGTCGAACGAGTACGTCTTCGACGTCACCTACACCAAGGACGAGACCTCGGGTGGCTTCAAGTTCAAGGTCGCGGCCATCATCGACTACTCGGACCGGCCGCAGTACATCGCCCAGTCGGCCAGCGGCGCGCTGTACTACAGCACGCGCCCGACCACGACCGCCAACCCCGGCACGCTCCGCCGCGTCGACAACTTCCTCGACGTCCGCACCGAGCCGCGGCAGATCTGGCAGTACGGCACGTTCCTCAAGGGACACTATGTCATCCTCAACGCCGACCACGTCGACGTCATCGAGGGCGAGAGCGGCGTCCCGGACCTCATCGTGATCTGCGAGCACACGCCGGGTGACAGCCCGTCCACGGCGGTCTGCGCGCAGGGCATGACGGTGGAAGGCGTCGTCGCGCAGCTGGCGGCCGCGCCGACCAACGGCAACCTGCAGGCCATCAAGGACCTCAGCGTCGAGTCCCTCGCGCTGCCGGACACGAACTTCGTGGCCGTCGGCGGCGACCGCCGTCGCGTGGCCTTCGGCGAGGCGAACACCGGCAACCGCGCCGGGCGCGTGCTCCTCGTCTACGACCCCAACGGGACGCCCACCGGCCAGGAGCAGTACTCGGCGCCGCTCGAGATCACCGACCTCACCAACAACGCGTCGGACAAGGTCTTCGGCATCGACATCAACGGCAACAGCACCAACATCGGCGTCCACGGCGTGGAGACCTTCTTCGCCGACTCGTCGCTGCGGCTGCAGGGCAAGTACGCGACCTTCAACACCGGCGCGGGCATCGCCTTCCACCCGCTGAACATCGAGGAGTTCACCGCCGACACGCTGGCCCGCGTGGCCTTCGTGGCCTCGGGCGACTTCTCGATCCAGATCGTGGACAGCTACTCGTACCGGCTGCGCGGCCGGATCCCGATCCGCACGAACCTGTACGGTCCCCTGCGGGCGGTGCTCCCCACCCCGGCCGAGATGCTGGCCGATCCGAACCTGCGGGTGAAGCTCTTCGGCTTGACCCCGGAGGGAATCGTGGTCATAGATGTGCGCAAGGGAGATATCGACAACGCGCGAACGCCCTGACGGCGCCGCGCACGGCACGCACCGATCACACCGCGAGCCCGGCCTTCCTGGTCGGGCTCGTCGGCTTTCAGCGAGGGAGCATGCTCCGGTTCACCACCGCGGGAGAGTCGCACGGACCAGCCCTGGTCAGCGTGCTGGAGGGGATGGTCGCCGGCCTGCCGCTCCTGGCCGGCGACGTGAACCGCGAACTGGCCCGCCGGCAGCAGGGGTACGGGCGCGGCCGACGCATGCAGATCGAGCAGGACGAGGTGGAGATCCTGTCCGGCGTCCGGGCCGGGCAGACCATCGGGTCTCCCATCGCGATGCTGATCCGCAACCGCGACTGGAAGAACTGGCAGGACGTGATGGATCCGGCGCCGAGGGACGGGGACCCCGATCCGCGCCGGCGGGCGGTCACCCGGGTGCGCCCGGGCCACGCCGATCTGACCGGGCTGCTCAAGTACGACCGCGACGACGCGCGCGACATCCTGGAGCGCGCGTCGGCCCGCGAGACC
>JABWBJ010000253.1 GCA_013360595.1 Gemmatimonadaceae bacterium
ATCACCTCCGCGCCGGATCCGACGCGGTGGCGGTCGGCATGGGCACCGTGTTGGCCGACGATCCGCTACTGACGGTCCGCGACGTGAGCCCGCCCCGCGTGCCGCCGCTCCGCGTGATCTTCTCCCGGGAGGGACGGCTGCCCCTGACCTCGCGTCTCGCGCAGCGGACCGGCGAGGCGCCGGTCCTGGTCTTCGCCGCGGCCCCCGATCCGAACTACGATCACGAGCTTCGCGGCCTCGGCGTCGACGTCGTGCCCGCGTCCACCCTCGCGGATGCCCTGCGCGTGCTGGCGGCTCGTGGCGTTCGTTCCCTCCTGGTGGAGGGCGGGGCGAATCTGGCAACGGCGCTGCTGAACGAAGGGCTGGTGGATCGGCTGGTCATCCTGCGGGCGCCGGTGCTGCTCGGGGAAGGGTCGCTCCCGGCGTTCCGGGGCCTGGCGGCCGACGCTCCGAACCCCCGTTGGGAGACCATCTCGTCCGAGTGGCTGGAGGAGGACCACCTGGTGGTCCTCGCGCCACGGACATGAGGCCGCACCCGAGGTCCTGCTGATGTTCACGGGTCTGGTGGAGGCCGTCGGCACGATCGTGGAGGCCGCCGAAACAGCGGCCGGCCGCGAGCTCCGGATCTCGTGCCCGTGGCGGGACCTCCGTCCCGGTGAGAGCATCGCCGTCAATGGCGTGTGTCTGACCGTTCGCGACCATGGCGAGCACTGGTTCACCGTGGCCGCCATGGCGACCACGAACGACCGGACCGCGGTGCCGAGCTGGGGGCCCGGGACGCGAGTCAATCTCGAGCGGGCGCTCCGGTTCGGGGATCGCCTCGGCGGGCACCTGGTTCAGGGGCACGTCGATGGCGTGGGCACAGTGCGTTCGGTGATCCGGCGCGAGTCGTCCCTGCTGGCGGACATCGATGTCCCGGAAGCGGTCGGCCGCCTCCTCGTGCGTCACGGGTCCGTCGCGGTGGACGGGGTGAGTCTGACGGTGAACGACCTCCCGGCCCCCGGCGTCCTGCAGGTCGCGTTGATCGAGTGGACCGAACGGCATACCACGTTAGGTGAGCTCCGCCCCGGCGCCCTGGTGCACCTGGAGGCCGACCTGGTCGGGAAGTACGTGCAGGCCCTGCTCGCGCCGTATCAACCCCCCCGCGACAGGGCCTGAGGCCCCGCCGCCTGCTGGCTGCCGAGGGGCGGCCCCGACTACCATTCACTCATGGGCTTTGGCACGGTCGAACAGGCCATCCGGGACATCCGCGACGGGAAGTTCGTCGTCGTCGCCGACGACGAGTCCCGCGAGAACGAGGGTGACCTCATCTGCGCGGCGCAGCTGGTGACGGCCGACATGGTCAACGTCATGCTGCGCGCGAAGGGGATGATCTGCCTGGCGCTGCAGCCGTCGCGGGTGGCCGCCCTCGGTCTGCCGTTGCAGGCTCGCGAGAACACCGACGCCATGCGGACGGCGTTCACGGTCAGCCTGGATGCCGGGCCGCAGTACGGGGTGACCACCGGCATCAGTGCGTCCGACCGGGCCACCACGATCCGGGTGGCGGCCGACCCAACCAAGGGGCCCGCCGACATCCGGACGCCGGGGCACGTGCACCCACTCCGGGCCCGCGGGGGGGGCGTGCTGCAGCGCGTGGGTCACACCGAGGCGGCGGTGGATCTCTGCCGACTGGCCGGGCTCACGCCCGCGGGCGTCATCTGTGAGATCCTCGACGAGGATGGCCGCCCGATGCGGCGGGACGCGCTGGATCGGTATGCCACCGCGCATGGGCTCACCTTCATCACCGTGGCCGACCTCGTCGCCCACCGCCTCGCGACCGAACGCCTCGTGCATCGCGTGGCCGAGGCCCGGCTCCCCACCGAGATCGGTGACCGGGACTGGCGCATCTTCGCGTACCGGAACGACGTCGACGACCGCGAGCACGTCGCCATCACGTACGGCGACCTCGCGGGCGCCGACAGCGTGCTGGTCCGCATGCACTCCAAGTGCCTGACGGGCGACGTCTTCCATTCACGGCGCTGCGACTGCGGGTGGCAGCTCCACAAGGCCATGGAAGCGATCGCGGCCGAAGGGCGCGGCGCGATCGTCTACCTCGACCAGGAGGGCCGGGGCATCGGCCTGCTCAACAAGCTCAAGGCGTACGAACTCCAGGACGAGGGACACGACACCGTCGAGGCGAACGAGAAACTCGGTTTCGCGCCCGACCTCCGGAATTACGGCATCGGGGCGCAGATCCTGCTCGACCTCGGCCTTCGCCGGATCCGGGTGCTCACCAACAACCCCAAGAAGCTCGTGGGGCTCGGCGGCTACGGCCTCGAGATCGTGGACCGCGTGCATCTGGCCGCCCCGCCGACCGAGGAAAACGCCGGGTATCTCGGGGCGAAGCGCGAGAAGCTCGGCCATCTGCTGTCGACCTGAATGGCCGAGTTCAGCGGATCGCCGAACGGTGCGGGCCGGACCGTCGCCATCGCGGCCAGCCGGTTCAACGAGGACGTCACGCGGAAGCTCGTGGAGGGGGCGCTCGACGCCCTCGTCAGGCACGGCGCGGCGCTGGAGGACATCGACGTCGTCTGGGTGCCGGGGGCGTGGGAACTGCCGGTCGCCGTCCGCCGCCTGCTGGGCATGGACCGGTACCACGCGGTCGTGGCCGTCGGCGCCGTGATCCGCGGGGAAACGCCCCACTTCGACTACGTCGCCGGGGAGTCCGCGCGGGCCCTGCAACAGGCGGCCACCGAGTTCGAGACGCCGGTCGCGCTCGGGCTGCTGACGTGCGACACCGTCGAACAGGCCCGGGCCCGGGCCGGCGGCGACCATGGCAACAAGGGCTGGGACGCGGCGCTCGCCGCCCTCGAGATGGTGGACCTGCTCGACCGCCTGGATGCCGCTGACAGCGCATGAGATCCGCATCCGGCGACGGGCGCGCGCCCGCGCGCTCCAGGCCCTGTATGCCTGGGACCTGGTGCCGGACGGCGGACTGAATCGCGTCGGGGAACGCCTCTTCGGCGATCTGGCCATTTCGGCCGACGAGCGCCTGGTGGCCGCCCCGCTCCTCGTCGAAGTCGACCGGTCCCTGGCCGAGATCGACCGCGATCTGGCGGCGGTCACCACGAACTGGCGCCTCGAGCGGCTGAGCGCCATCGACCGCTCCGTCCTGCGGCTGGCGGCCGCCGAGCTGCGCCTGGGAGAGACTCCCTTCAAGGTCGTCATCAAGGAAGCGGTTCACCTGGCCGAGCGGTTCGGGACGCACGAGAGCGCTCGCTTCGTGAATGGCGTGCTGGACGCCCTGGCACGCCGACTGGGGAGGACCTGATTGCGGATCCTCGTCGTCAACTGGCAGGACCGTGAGAACCCGCAGGCCGGCGGCGCCGAGACGCATCTGCACGAGATCTTTGGTCGGCTGGCGGCTCGCGGCCACGAGGTGCACCTGCTCTGCGGCGGCTGGCCGGGCTGCGCGCCGACGACGATCCTGGACGGGATCCACGTCCGTCGAGTCGGGACGCGGAACACCTTCCGACTGCTCGCGAGGCGCGGCTACCGTGATCACTTCGGCGGACGGCCCCTGGACGTCATCGTCGAGGACATCAACAAGATGCCGCTGCACACCCCGCGCTGGGGATCGGTCCCGGTGGTGGCGGTGGTCCCTCACCTCTTCGGGTCGACGGTGTTCCACGAACTGCCGGCGCCCGTCGCGGCCGCCGTGTGGCTCGCGGAGCGGCCGATTCCCTGGGTGTACCGGAAGGTCCCCTTCGAGGCGATCTCGGAGAGCACGGCAGACGACCTGGTGGCGAGAGGGATCGAGCGCGCCCGCATCCGCGTGATCTACTGTGGCATCGACACCACGCACTATACCCCGGACCCCGGGGGGCGGGCGGCCGGCCCCGTCTTTGCCTACCTCGGCCGGCTCAAGCGGTACAAGGCGGTCGATCTGGTGATTCGCGGGTTTGCCCAGGCTCGGATCCCCGACGCGCGGCTGGAGGTGGCCGGGGCGGGCGACGACCGTCCGCGCCTGGAGCACCTGGCGGCGTCGCTTGACCTCGGAGATCGCGTGACGTTTCTTGGGCGAATCAGCGAGGCCGAGAAGCTCCGGCTCCTGCGCCGCGCCTGGGCCCTGGTCTTCACGTCTCCCAAGGAGGGCTGGGGCATCACGAACCTCGAGGCAGCTGCGTGCGGCACCGCCGTCATCGCGTCCAACTCCCCCGGCATCCGGGAATCAGTCCGCGACGGCGAGACGGGATACCTGGTGCCGCACGGCGACGTGCCGGCGCTGGCGGAGTCGATGCGGCAGCTGGCGGCCGATCGGGCGCTCGCGGAGCGACTGGGCGAACGCGGGCGCGCCTTCGCGCTGGGCTTC
>JABWBJ010000254.1 GCA_013360595.1 Gemmatimonadaceae bacterium
CGTCGACAACATCTACCGCTTCACCCTGGCCGGCACCGAAGTGTCCGCGCTGCTGGGCCGCATGCCCTCCGCCGTGGGCTACCAGCCGACGCTGGCCGACACGATCAAGGCGCCCATCGCCCACGCCGAGGTCCCGCGTCCCGCCGCCATCGGCGAACCGTACGCCTGGACGCGCGAAGGCCTGTTCGCCTCGGGGGCGCTCACCCTGGGTGAACTGATCGACCGGATTCCGGGCGTCACCACCTTCCGCAAGGGATGGATCGCCGCCCCGGAGCTGGCGGCCGTAGTCGGCCGCCTGGGCCGCGTGAGGATCTTCCTCGACGGCATCGAACTCGACCCGCTCAGCCCGCGGCTGGGCGGACAGCACGACCTGTCGTTGCTCGACTTCTGGAACCTCGACGATGCCACCGTGGAGACCGCGTCCGACGAGATCAGGATCCATCTCCGGACCTGGACCATCCGGAGCACGGTTCCGCTGACGCGCATCGACATCCACACCGGAGACCTCCAGACCAACTCGTACCGGGGCTACTACGGGCGCCGGCTGCCGGGGGGCCAGGTCGTCCAGGCCGGCGGATGGCACTACAGCACGCTCAACCGGCGATCCGACGAGGCCGGCGATCGCACGTCGCTCTGGGGACGGCTCGGCGTGGCGCGCAACGGGTGGACGGTCGACGCCACGCTCTTCCGGTCCGGCCACAAGTACACGGAGGCGGCGCCTGACGGGGCGACCGTCTCCGACACGGTCGTGGACATGGACGGCCTGTCGACCATCGCGATCGCGCGCGCCGCCTGGGGGAACGCGGGGCGAGGACCGTGGTTCCAGGCGCTGGCGTCGACGCAGTCCTTCTCGATCCGCAACCCGTCATCGATCGTCATCGACTCCGTGGAAGGACCCGGCGGCGGCGGCCCCGGCGGATCCCCTGCCGATCCGGACACGATCGAGGTCTCCAACGACACGACGAACACGCGACCGCAGTTCGTCCTGACCGGCGGGCTCACCCGCGGTCCGCTCCGGCTGTCGGCCGCCGGGCGCCTCCGGCGCTGGAGAGGGACGACGACGTTCGCGCCGTCGTTTCGGGCCGGGTACTCGTCCGGCGCGCTGGCGCTTGGCTTCCAGGCGGATCGCTCGCCGCTCGATTCCCTCCAGCGCCTCGAGGGCACGGCGAGCCTCACCCTCGCCGGCCGCGCCGCCCTGACCACGACCGTGAGCCAGTTCTCCCCCATCGAGGGACTGGACGCGCCCACCAGCCGCGCGGTGCGCGCCGAGGCAGGCCTGCGATTCGGCCGGCTCTGGCTGAGCGCGGGGACGGTCTTCCGCGATACGGCGTTCCTGCCGGCGGCGATCGGGTTCGACACCGCCTATCGCACTGGCGTCCAGTCCGCGGCCTCCGGGTTCTTCGCGACCGCGCGAGGGAAGGTCTATCGGGACGTGGGCGTGGACGTGAGCGCCACGCGGTACCAGAACCCCGGGATCTACAAGCCGCAGTACGAAACGAGGTCCAGGCTCTACTTCGACTCCGACATGCGCGGGAAGTACCCGTCGGGGAACCTGAACATCCTCATGGCGGTCACGCACGAGTACCGCACCGCCGCCCTGTTTCCGACGTCCGATGCGGTTCTGGAGTCGAGCCAGTACCGGTCGTGGAGCGCCGAGCTCGAGATCCGCCTCCTGTCCGCCACCGTGACGTTCCTCTACCGGAACTTCCTCGGCGCGGAGTACCAGCAGGTGCCCGGGTTCACGTTGCCGAGCATTACGTCATACTACGGAGTCCGCTGGACCTTCAGTAATTGACAAGGTCGTTGTGGCACCGTAACTTACGCAGCTTCATATGATACGAAGCATGACGGGGTTCGGTGCCGCGGAAGGCACGGTCGGGACGGCCCGCGTCTCGGTCGAGCTCCGGTCCGTGAACCATCGGTTCTTCAACGCTTCGATCAAGCTTCCGGCCGAGCTGTCCCGCTGGGAAGGCGAGGTCCGCGAGGCGATGCGCAAGCGGCTGTCGCGCGGCCACATCACGCTCACGGCCCGGGTAGACCGCGGCGTGGCCGGCCCGCCGCTCATCGACGAGGTCCGCTTTGGCGCGTACGTGAGTCTGCTGCGGGATCTCAAGGACCGGTTCGGCCTCGCCGGCGACGTCGATGTGGCCACCGTGCTTCGGATGCCTGACGTGATGTCATCCATAACCGAGGGATCCGAGGGAGAGGTCACGGCGCTCGTCGACCTGGTCGACGCCGCCGCCGCCAGCCTGGCCGACTCCCGGCGGCAGGAAGGCGAACGACTGGGAGCCTATCTGCTGGACCGTGTCGCCATCGTCGAGAAGGCGCTCGACCGGATCGCCGAACGCGCTCCGCAACGGCTGATCGAGCAGCGCGACCGCACGCGCGAATCCGTCCGACAGCTGGCCAGCGGGGTCGCGGTCGACGAGCAGCGGCTGGCCATGGAGATCGCGATCCTGGCCGACCGACTCGACGTCCAGGAGGAGCTGTCGCGCTTCCGGTCTCACCTGATCGCATTCCGTCGATCGATTGCCGACCCGTCCGATGAGCCCGTGGGCAAGCGGCTGGGCTTCCTGCTTCAGGAGATGCTGCGCGAGGCCAACACGACCGGTTCCAAGGCCAACGACGCCGCGATCCTGGCGGACGTGGTCATCATCAAGGAAGAACTCGAGCGAACCCGGGAACAGGTGGAGAACCTCGAGTGAACCCGTTCCCGCTCATCCTCTCCTCGCCCTCCGGCGGCGGCAAGACGACGATCTCCCGGCTGCTGCTGGAGCGCCGCCCCGACGTCGGGTATTCCGTGTCGTGCACCACGCGGCCGCCGCGCCCCGGGGAAGTCCACGGCAGGGACTATTTCTTCCTGACACGCGCGGAGTTCCTCGAGAAGCGCGAGCGGGACGAGTTCGCCGAGTCGGCCGAGGTGCACGGCAACCTGTACGGCACGCTTCGAAGCCATGTGGAGGGCGTGCTGAACGGGGGCCGACACGTGGTCATGGACATCGACGTGCAGGGGGCGCGCCAGTTCAGGGCGGCGTACCCCGAGAGCGTCATGGTCTTTCTGCTGCCACCGAGCGTCGAGGCGCTCCTGCAGCGGCTGTCCGGGCGGCGAACGGAATCCGGGGAAGTCTTCAGGATCCGGGTCCGCGCCGCCCGCGAAGAGCTGCACGCGGCGTTATCCTACCAGTATGCCGTGGTGAACGACGACCTCGAGTCGGCGTACCGGAGCGTGTCGTCGATCGTCGATGCCGAGGCCGTTCGCCACGCCCGCCAGCCGCAACTGGCCACGCGGGTACACCGGCTGATGGAGGAGCTGGATCACCAGCTGCTCCAGATGGCCAGCCGTTGACCTTCCTGTTTCATCCTCTCTTTCTCTCTCCCGTCCCAATCTCCGATGCGAGTCTTCACCCCCGATGACGTCAAGGATCGCGCCGCGAACAAGTACCTCGGCGTGCTGGTGGCCGCCAAGCAGGCGCGGATGCTGAACGAGTTCCCCCGCGAGCGGTCCTCGCGCGAGAAGAAGCTGACCACGCGGTCGCTCGAGGAGCTGGCGGAGGGGAACATCGAGTATCGCGTCGTCGCGCGCCGCCGCGGCGAGGAGTAGTCCCCGTCCGACCGTTTGCCGGCCGCCGCGTCCTCCTGGGCGTCACTGGGGGGATCGCCAGCTACAAGTCGGCGTGGCTGGCGCGGCTGCTCACGCAGGCCGGCGCGGAAGTGGACGTCGTGCTCACCCGGTCGGCGACGGAGTTCGTCGGCGCCGTCACGTTTGAAGCGCTGACCGGGCGGCCCGTTCACACCGCGCTGATCGAAGCCGGGCATGCCCTCGACCACATCAGGCTGGCGCGCGCCGCGCACGTGGTCGTCATCGCACCCGCCACGGCCGATTTCATGGCCAGGGCGGCCACGGGGCGCGGCAACGACCTGCTGGCGGCATGCCTCCTCGCCACCACGGCCCCCGTCCTGTTCGTTCCCGCCATGAACGACCGGATGTGGGCGCACGCGCAGACGGTGCGGAACGTCCGGCACCTGCGCGAACTCGGCTACCAGGTGCTCGACCCGGACGTCGGCGAACTGGCGGTCGGAGAAGGGGCCGGCCCGGGACGCATGCCCGAACCGGAAGCGATTCTGTCGCACGTCGGACGGGTGCTGGAGCGCCACACGCCGCTCACCGGGCGGAAGGTGCTGGTGTCGGCCGGCCCTACTCGTGAGGCGGTCGATCCGGTCCGGTTCCTGTCGAATCGCAGCAGCGGCAAGATGGGGGTGGCGATCGCGGCCGCGGCGTGGCGGCGCGGCGCCGACGTCGTCCTCGTGGCCGGCCCGCTGGCCACCG
>JABWBJ010000255.1 GCA_013360595.1 Gemmatimonadaceae bacterium
CGGCGTCGTGGGCCTCAAGCCCACGTACGGACTCGTGCCGGTCGACCATGTCGTGCCGCTCAGCCCGTCGCTGGACCACGTCGGCCCCATCGCGTCGACCGTGGCCGGCGGCGCGCTGATGCTCGAGGTGATGGCGGGGCCGAAAACGGCGGGCCGGTTCCTGCCGGCGACGCGGAAGCCGGCCCGCGGCATGCGCGTCGGCATCTCGGAGTACCACCTGCGCAACCTGGACGCCGCCGTGCAGCGGCCCGTCGAGTCCGCCATCGCGAGCCTGGCGAAACTGGGATGCCGCCTGCGGGACGTGCGGATCACCGAACTCGACGACGCGCACCTGGCCTCGATGGTGATCGGCGGGTCGGAGGCGGTGGCGTACCACGACCAGTTCCTGAAGACGCGGCCCGAAGCCTACGGGCCGCTGGTGCGGAAGCGGCTGCAGGATTCCTACCGCTGGACCGCGCTCGACCTGCTGCGAGCCTGCGAGACACGCACCGTGGCGACCGCGGCCTTCGCCCGCGCCTTCCGGGAGGTGGACTGCCTGGTCGGTGCGGTGCTCCCGGCGCTGCCGCCCCGGGTGGAGGAGACGACCGTGACGGTGAACGGCCAGGCCGTGAGCGTCGTGGAGGCCTTCACACGCTTCAACGCCGCGCAGAACCTGGCGGGCGTGCCGGCGCTTTCGCTGCCGTGCGGCGACGTCCAGGGACTGCCGGTCGCGCTTCAGGTCATCGGCCCGCGAGGCGGGGACGCCGCCGTCCTCCGGCTCGGGGCAGCGTTCGAACGGGCCTGATCGCCGGCGGACGGGCGGGATGCGCTATCTTGACGCGACGTCCCGCCCGGCTTACGTCCCGCGCCAATGACCAGGAGACTTTCCGACATCGAGATCCAGCGCCAGCTCGGCGCGCTTCCGGGATGGTCGCGCCGCGGCGCCGCGCTGACGCGCACCCTGGAGTTCCCGACCTTCACCGCCGCGATCGCGTTCGTCAACCGGGTCGCCGAGGCGGCCGAACGGATGGACCACCATCCGGACCTCGACATCCGCTACACGAAGGTCACGTGCTCGCTGTCCACGCACTCCGCCGGCGGGATCACGACCCGGGACTTCAAGCTGGCCGAGGCGATCGACGCTCTTGTGGAGCCCCCGCGTCCGGCAGGCGGCTGAGAACGCCAACCGGGACGCTGGGTGATCAGGTCGAGCGTGGCCCGACAGCGAACGACGCCATTCCTCACCGGCGAGGGGGTTGAGGGACGGGCACTGGTGGCCCTGCTGGCTTGGGCCGCCATTGCCGGTCTGGTCGCCCGGGCGACACACTTTTTCCGAGACCGACCGCTCTGGTACGACGAAGCAGCGCTGGCGATCAACATCGTCGAGCGGTCGTACATCGAACTTCTCGAGCCGTTGAGGTGGGCGCAGTCGGCTCCACCGCTCTTCCTGATTCTTGCCAAGCTGCTGGCCGAGCTGTTCGGGCCCGGCGAGCAGACATTGCGGGCCATTTCGTTCCTCTGCGGGATCGCGCTCATGCCGGTGACCTACGTGGTCGCGCGGAGAATCGCGGGTTCGCAGGTGGCCGCGGTTGCCGCGGCCCTGGTGGCACTGTCGCCGGTCGTCGTCTCATACAGCGCGGAACTGAAGCCGTATACGTCCGACGCGCTCGTGTCGGGCGTTCTGCTGCTGGCGACAACAGGAGCCCAGCCCGGCCTCTCCTTGCCGAGACTTCTGACGCTCGGTGCTGGTGGATTCCTGGCCATCCTGATGTCGACGCCAGCCATTTGTACACTTGGAGGTATCGCGGCCGTCTGGGCCTGGGAATCGCGACGGCAGGTCCGAACGCTTGGCCGGGTCGCGGTCCTGGCGGGGTTCTGGTGTGTTTCGTTCCTGATCGTCGCCTTCCTGGTCCACGGGAGCGTCGCATCGCCGTCCGCAGACATCGGGCGCTTCATGCAGGCCTACTGGGATCCGTTCTTTCTCGACGTCCCGGTTCGCGAACTCCCGGCCCGGGCGGCGCAGATCTTCTACGGACTCGTACCGCAGATGCTGTTCGGCGACCTTGCGCCGAACGGGGCAATGATGACCACGGGGCTCCTGATCGTCGCAGGCACGGCCGCCCTTATCGTCCAGCGCCGGAGGTCGTCGCTCCTGTTGCTCTCTGCGCCCATTGCCCTGCTTGCGATCGCGGCGCGGCTATCGCTGTATCCGATGGCGCCACGCCTGTCGCTGTTCACGGTCATCCCCATCGCGATCCTGCTGGCAACCGGCATCTGGGGGACGACGCCGCGATCGAGTCGGGCCGGACTCGTCGCGCTGAGACTCGGCGTGACGACCCTCGTGATCGTCCTGATGACGCGCTCGCTCATTATCGATGTCCGGCTGGCCCCTCGCACCGAAGCCTCACGGGACTTCATCGCCAGTCTGATGACCGATGCATCGGACGCCACACCGGTCTGGATCTCGTTCGGTGCCGGACCCGCGTGGGAGTTCTACTCGCGCGTCATGCGGCCGCTGGACGCACGACCCCCGAGCGCCGCCGAGGTCCTGCGGGCCGTCGGGACCGAGGGCTTCCGCTCGCTGCCTCCGCCGGATCAGCAGCGGCGCTTCCGGGAGTGGGGGGATATCGAAGTCGCGAGACTGCAGGCGACGGGCGCCTCATGTGCGCGACTGCTCCTCTGGCATACGACGCCGGAAGAGTACGACGGCATCCGCTCCGCGGTAGAGCGGGCGGGCGGTTCCACGCCCTCGACGCAGGAATCGCGTGGCGCCTACCTGATCCGGGCCTGCTTCCCGCGCGCCGGTGAGCGGTAGTGGGAAGGGCGCCGCGAGGATCCTCGGCGCCCTCCGGTGGGATCACCGGTCACCACTCATGACACGAACCTACTCACGCCGCCCGCCGAGCAACGACAGGATGGCCAGGAACATGTTGAGCAGGTCGAGATAGATCGCGACCGCCGCCTGCACGTAGTCGTTGGGTCCGTACACGTTCCGCAGACGCCACGTGTCAAAGACCAGCAATCCGCCGAACACGAACACCGTCGCCCCGGCGATCCAGAGCGAGGCCGTCGGGTTCCGGAAGAACAGGTTGAGCAGTGACGTCGCGATCAGGACCCAGAGTCCGACCGTGAAGAAGCCGCCCCAGGCGCTGAAATCCTTCCGGCTCACGAACGCGTACAGCGTCAGCACGCCGAACGTCGTGCCGGTGAGCAACGCCGCCTGGCCGACGATCCCCGGCTGCATCTGGTTGTACAGGTAGATCAGCGGCGCGATCGCGATCCCTTCGATGAACGTGAAGAGAAAGACGAGGCCGATGTTCGTCGGGAAGACCTGGCGGAACTTCATGGCCGCGATGAGCGGCACGAACATGCCGAGCATCGTGATGATCGGGTGGCGCGCCGTCCAGGCCAGCACCGGCGGCGTCGACATCGCGAACGACACCCCCAGCATCGTGACCAGGACGCTGGCGAGGACGAGCAGGTAGGTCCGGCGGACGAGGGTCGCGCGCTCGGTACCGGAGCGGACGACCGCGACCTCGGCCATCGGGCGATACGAGATTCCCATCAGTCAGGCTCCTTGGCGATTCAGGGCTGCGTGCTGACTGAATATAGCGCGGCGGAGCCTTGCCCTGGTCGCCCGTGACTCGAGAGTCGGAACTCGTAACCCCTTGACTCACACGGCCCTGGAAGGCGCTACCGCTTCCGGAGATCGATCGAGCCGTTTACCGTCGCGAGGGCGATCCGCTGGCCGCCGCGGCCGATGGTCGCCGTGATCCGGCGCGGATTGATCCGGCCGTTCACCGTCATCGGGAAGTCGGCGCCCACGCTGCCGTTCACGGTTCGCATGCTCACGTCCGCGTTCAGGCCGTCCGGGACCGTGACCGTGATCGACCCGTTGGTGGTCGAGAAATCCAGGTCGGCGGTCCCCACGGTCCCCATGCGGACGTCGATGTCGCCGTTCACGGTGGAGGCATTGACCGGCCCGCCGCTCGACGTGGCCTCGATCCCGCCGTTCACCGTGTGCGCTTCGACTTCGGCGGTCGCTCCGTTGATCTCGAGTCCGCCGTTCACGGAGCTCACGTCCAGCCGCACGCCTTCGGGGACCCGCACGGTGACGTCGACGCTGAGTTCGCCACGATCGTCCCGGTCCCGGCGGCCCCGACGGGTGTCCTCGGTCCGATACCCGTCCTCGTTGCACTCGCGGGTGATGTCGCGCCAGATGACGCAGACGAGCACGTCGCCGTCGCCCGCTCCGACGCGGGTGACCTCGACCGTGGCGTCGGCCGGGTCCGCACGCCGCCAGCGCTTCTCGGCGACGACCTCGAGCCGGGC
>JABWBJ010000006.1 GCA_013360595.1 Gemmatimonadaceae bacterium
TCCCCGCGTACCCGCCCTCGGCCAGTGCCCGACGGCCGCCCAGCGCCAGCAGGCCGCCGCCGCGCACGCTCACGAAATCGGCCAGCATGCGTAGCTGATCGACCGTGAAGAAGCTGGCTTCCATGCTGCCCAGGATGATCCCTCGATAGGCGAACAGCTCCTCGCGGGTCTTCGGGAAACCGGTGGCCAGCTCCACGCTGTCGTCGACGCTCAGGCGCAGGTACTTGTCCTTGGCCGATCGCAGCAGGGTGACCACCTGCACGTTCGCGTCCGCCTCGACGGCCTGGCGGATGAACTTGAGCTCGAAGCGGGGCTCCCCTTCGATGTAGAGGATCTTCTCGCGAGCGTCGTTCACGACCACGACCGCGTCGCGCTCGTTGTTCTCCCTGACGATCTCGTCAGGCTGCACGGGCACGTGAACGCGCAGGAGCCGGGCGCCGCGCTCGCTGGCGGGGACGCGCAGCCGGACCACCGCCGCCTCGCCATCGTTGGGGAGCCTGATGTCACGGGACCCCATGATCCGCCCGGAGTCCTCGACCACCAGCGGGATCTGCCGGCCGGCGTACCCGCGCTGGGTGATGACCACCTCGACGAGAATCGACGCATCGCGCAGGACCGTCCCCGGGACCTCGACCCGGGAGACCTCGATGTCCCGGTCGAACCGTTCGGCGCCGACGCCGACCGTGTAGAGCGGGATCTGGCGGGCGCGCAGAGCCAGCAGCTGCTCGAGCATCGGCGTCGCGCCCGGCATGGTGGCACTGTTGTCGGCTCCGTCCGAGATCACGACCACGCCGGCGACCGGCGCCCCGGCCAGCTCCTCTTCGGCGCGGAGGATCGCGCTCGCCAGGTGCGTTCGCGTCCCGGTGAGGGGCACGGCGCCCAGTGCATCGGACCGGCCGCCCGCACCCGACGTCCTGAAGAACCGCAGGTGGAACTTCGCCGAGAGCGCCTTGAAGAGCGCGCTGTCGGGTCCGCCGAAGGCCCGCACGGCGAAATCACCGCGGGGGCCTCCGTTGTGATCCGCGATGCGCATACTGCGCGAGTCGTCGACCACCACGCCGACGACGTTTCGCTGTTCGATGGCCCGGGACACCGCGAGCACGGGTCGCGCCAGGCACGTTGCCACGATCGCGATGGCCGCCGCGCGCAGGCCACCGAGCACGAGGCGGTCGCGGCGGGTCAGCCCGGCCCTCGACTGCTGATAGAGCCAGATCCCGGCCACAGCCGCGACCAGCGCCAGTGGAACGAGCGCCACCCAGGCCACCGGCCAGTCGAAGCCGAGCGTACCGCGCTCGAAGACGACGGGCCGAAACTTGAAGAGAAGCTCGAACAAGGCTTCCAACCGCCGCTCCGCGATGCTTCGGTCGCTGTCAGGTTGCGCGCCACTCGGCGCCTCCTGCGAAAATCCCCACAGATACGTACGAAACGCAACGGGTTACCGCTGGCCTCCCTGTACCAGTGGCATCGGCACGGTTCCGAAGCGTGAGAATTCGCCGCGAATCGACGAGCGCCTCCGGTGTGTGTTAATGAAGCGTGCGGCTTCGTGCCGCCTGCGACTCCGGCGGCCCGGAGCACAGCTCATGGCCGAGGGGACGGCCATCGCGCGGTCGCAGGCCGGTGCCGGGGGCCGGGGCAGACGGGGGCGCCGGCGGGATCACGCCCCCGGGGCGATGGCGCGATCTCCGGCGCCGGAAGGTGAGGTGAGCCAGCCGCAGATGGCCCCAGCGAACGCCGGCCAACGGGGCTGTCGTTTGTGCGTCTGCCCATAACACTCTGTGAGACAAGGGCTTGCATCCTGCGAACGGCCGACGGCGGCCGGTCTTCAACCGTGCTTCCGTCGGACGATCGATGCCATCCGCAGGGCGGCGGCCCTTCGCCAGGGGGACAGCTGCCGGCCTCAGGCCGATGGCACGTTCGGTCGGCTTCGCCTGATCGTGACAGGACAGTTACCAAAACGGTCCGTACCAGCCATGTTCCATCGTCGCCGGAAGGGAGCCGGCGAGCCATGCAAGGCACTGCCCTGACGTGAGATCGGGATCGTGGCGGGCGCGCTCGATCTTGCGGTGCGGAGCGAATCCTGTAGACGAGTAGATGACGAGCCCAACGAGAACCCGCCAGGCGCGGCCGAAACATGCCGCGCCGGTCCTGCATACCCCGACCGAGCCGCGCCCCGCCGCGCCGGGTCCTGCGCCAGCGGGGATGCAACGTCCCGAGGTGCGGGGGAAGTTCCTCTTTGTCGGCGACGAGAAGTTCGTCGTGCGCGGCGTGACGTACGGGCCATTCCGCCCGGGGCCGGACGGCGAGTACCACACGCCGCCACAGGTCCGCGCTGATTTCGCGGCGATGGCGGCGCACGGGTTCAACACCGTCCGTGTGTATACCGTGCCGCCGCTCTGGCTGCTCGACATCGCCCGCGAACATGGGTTGCGCGTCATGGTCGGGCTCCCCTGGGAGCAGCACGTCACGTTCCTGGATGAGCCGCGGCGCGCCAGGGACATCGAGCGGCGAGTGCGCGAGGGTGTTCGGGCCTGTGAGCGCCATCCGGCGGTCCTGTGCTACGCGATCGGGAACGAGATCCCGTCGAACATCGTGCGCTGGCACGGCGCGCCGAAGATCGAGCGCTTCCTGGGTCGCCTGTACGCGGCGGCCAAGCGGGAGGACCCGGGCGCGCTCGCGGTCTACGTCAACTACCCGACGACGGAGTATCTGCGGGCGCCCACGGACTTCGTCTGCTTCAACGTGTACCTCGAGAGCCGCGAGAAGTTGTCCGCGTACCTGGCGCGGCTCCACAGTCTTGCCGGTGACGTGCCGGTGGTGATGGCGGAGATCGGCCTCGACAGCCGGCGGAACGGCGCGGCGCGTCAGGCGGAGGTGATGCGGTGGCAGGTCGAGACGGCGCTGACGGAGGGGTGCGCGGGGGCGTTGGCGTTCTCGTGGACGGATGAGTGGTATCGGGGGGGCGCGGAGATCACCGACTGGTCGTTCGGTTTGGTGGACCGGGAGCGCCGGCCCAAGCCGGCCCTCGATGCCGTCCGCGAGGCCTTCGCGCAGTGTGCGGAGCCGAACGGCACGCCGCATCCGCGGGTCTCGGTCGTCGTCTGCACGCACAACGGGTCGCGAACGCTGCGCGAGTGTCTCGACGGCATCTCACGGCTGCGCTACCCGGACTACGAGGTCATCGTCATCGACGACGGGTCCCGGGATCATTCGGCGGAGATTGCGCGCGAGTTCGACGTGCGGCTGATCAGCACGCCGAACCAGGGGTTGAGCGCCGCCCGGAACCTGGGGGCGCGGGAGGCCACGGGGCGTATCGTCGCGTACATCGACGACGACGCGACGCCCGACCCGGACTGGCTGCTCTACCTGGCCCGGACGTATGCGAGCGGGGACTTCGTGGCCGTCGGCGGGCCCAACATTCCGCCGCCGGGCGACGGGTTGATCGCCGAGTGCGTGGCGCGGGCGCCCGGCGGGCCGATGCACGTCATGCTGACCGATCGGGTGGCGGAGCATATCCCCGGGTGCAACATGTCGTTCGACCGGGAGCGATTGCTGGCGATCGGCGGATTCGACACCCAGTTCCGCGTGGCCGGGGATGACGTGGACGTGTGCTGGCGCCTGCAGGAGCGCGGGTGGCAGATCGCGTTCAGTCCGTCGGCGGTGGTCTGGCATCACCGCCGCAACTCGGTGAAGACGTACCTGAGGCAGCAGAAGGGGTACGGGCGTGCCGAGGCGATGCTGGAGCGGAAGTGGCCGCAGAAGTACAATGCGGCGGGGCACGTGGCGTGGGGCGGGCGGATCTACGCGCCGTTCATGGCGTACCTGTCGCGTCGGATCGGGCACATCTATCACGGGACGTTCGGGACGGCGCTGTTCCAGTCGGTGTACCAGCCGGCGCCGTCGGCGTGGGCGACGGTGCTGATGGTGCCGGAGTGGTACCTGTTGATCCTGATGCTGGCGTTGTTGAGCGCGCTCGGCCTGTTGTGGTCGCCGCTGCTGGCCGCCCTGCCGTTCCTGTTCCTGACGGTGTCGGCGTCGGTTGTACACGCCGCGCTCAAGGCGCGGGTTCCCTTCCCGGCTGCGCCGGCCGCCTCGACGCCCTGGCGCGCTGTCCGCTTCGTTCTGACCGCGATGCTGCATCTGCTGCAGCCCGTCGCGCGCCTGATCGGGCGCCTGCGCGGCGGGCTGAGTCCGTGGCGGTGGAGCCATACGGGCTGGAGCGCGCCGGTGCCGCGGAATCTGACCCAGTGGTCCGAGACGTGGTGCTCGCAACCGGAACGCGCGACGGCGATCGAGTCGGCGTTGAGGAACCATCGGGCCACGACCGTTCGCGGCGGCGACTTCGACAGCTGGGACCTCGAGATCCGCGGCGGAGTGCTTGGTGGTGCGCGCCTCCGACTGGCCACCGAGGAGCACGGCGCGGGGCGGCAGCTGATTCGACTTCGCGTCCTGCCCCGGTTCTCGCTCGGGCCCGCGCTCATCGCGTCGGCGCTGGTGGCGGTCGCTGCGCTGGCACTGTACGAGGGAGAAGTGGTGGTAGGCACGGTGCTTCTGGCGTCGGCCCTCGCGGTCGCGCTGCGGCAGCTGTACGAATGTGGCGGCGCCGTCGCCGTGGCCCGCCGGGTATTCGACCAGTCGCGGGTTGGCCAGTGAGGCCCGCCGGGGACTGGCAGCTGTTCCGGCGCCTGGCGGCAATGGCGCGGCCGTACTGGCTTCACCTGACGGGACTGTTCGCGCTGAGCCTCCTGTCGGCCCCGCTTGCCCTGCTGGCGCCGCTCCCCCTCAAGCTCGCGGTGGATAGTGTGATCGGAACCCATCCGCTGCCCGGGGCGCTGACCGCGCTCTTTCCCTCCGCGGCACCGGGATCAGCGATCACGCTTGCGATCGTGGCCGTGATGCTGGTGGTCGTGGCGGGGCTGACGCACCTGCAGGAGCTGGGCACGTCGGTGCTGCGCACGTGGACCGGCGATCGTCTCACGCTGGGGTTTCGCGCGCAGCTGTTCCGCCATCTGCAGCGGCTCTCCCTCTCCTTTCACGACCGGCGGGGAAGCAGCGACTCCCTGTACCGGGTTCTGTCCGACGCACCGGCGCTGCAGTACGTGGCCATCGACGGGATCATCCCGTTCGTCACCGCCGCGATCACGCTGATCACGGTGTCGTGGGTCATGCTCCGTATCGATCTCGTGCTGGCACTGGTCGCACTGTCGGTCGGCCCGGTGATCGGGCTGATCTCTCGGCGGTATCGCCGCCGGCTGCGCCACCAGTCGCGGGCCGTGAAGGAGGCGGAGAGCTCGGCGCAGGCCGTGGTGCAGGAGGTGCTGCAGGCGGTTCGCGTGGTCAAGGCGTTCGGCCAGGAGGACCGCGAGGAGGAGCGGTTTCGCCAGCGGGCCAGCGCCGGCGTGTCGGCCAGAATCCGCTTGACGCTGTTCGAGGGCCGCTATGCGCTGTACTCGGGGATGGCGACGGCGCTATGCACGGCGGTCGTCCTGTATGTCGGCGTGACGCACGTACGCGCGGGCACGTTGACCATGGGCGGCCTGCTCCTGGTGATGGGGTATCTTGGCCAGCTCTATGCTCCGATCAAGACGATAGGCCGCAAGGCGGCCTCACTGGCTACGCATCTGACGAGTGCCGAGCGCGCGTTCGCGGTGCTCGATGAGACGCCCGATGTTCCGGAGCGGTCGCGGCCCGTGCGCCTCGAGCGGGCACGCGGCGCCATCCGGTTCGAGGGCGTGTCGTTCGCCTACGGTGACGGGAAGCCGGTCCTGTCCGACGTGTCGTTCGAGGTGGCTGCCGGCGCGCGGATCGGGATCACGGGCGCGACCGGCGCCGGCAAGACCACGCTCGTGAATCTGCTGACGCGCTTCTACGACCCGACCTCGGGACGCATTGAACTCGATGGTGTCGATCTCCGGGACTACCGGCTGGCCGATCTGCGGAACCAGTTCGCCATCGTGCTGCAGGAGCCGGTGCTGTTCTCGACGAGCATCGGCGAGAACATCGCGTATGGGCGGGCCGAGGCCGGCTTCGAGGCCGTCGAGGCGGCGGCCAAGGCGGCGAGGATCCACGACTTCATCACGTCGCTCCCCGACGGCTACGACACGGTGGTGGGCGAACGCGGCATGCGATTGTCAGGAGGGGAACGCCAGCGCGTTTCCCTGGCGCGCGCCTTTCTGAAGGACGCGCCGATTCTCATTCTCGACGAGCCGACGAGTTCCGTCGACGTGGCGACCGAGGCTGGCATCCTCGAGTCCATGCGCGCCCTCATGCAGGGGCGGACGACGTTCATGATCGCGCACAGGCTCAACACCCTGGACGCCCTGGACGCGCGGATCGAGATCGTCGGCGGTACCTTGCGGCGTTCCGAATCCGCCGAGCTCCCTGACAACCGGTGGCCCAAGGCTGTGGCAACCGCCAGCCAGGAATCGGGACGATAGGCGTGACGCGCCACTCACGCGGCCGGGCCGAAACGGTGCCGGCGATGCCCGACACCTCGCCGGGTGACACCCATCCGGCAGTGATTGCCTGGCGCGCGATCGATCCCGCAGCACCCGTTGCCTGGATCGAAACCCTGAAGGCCCAGAAGTCCAAGTCCACCGTCTATCGCCTCCACTTGACCGCTCGCAGCCCGATAGTGGCGAAGCGCTGCCGGTGGGACGTTGCCGTGCACGAGCGCGACCTGTATCGCGACGTACTGCCACGGCTGTCGATTCCGACAGTGCGCCAGCATGGCTGGTTTCCTGAACCGGATCGACAGTGCGCCTGGCTCTTCCTGGAGGACGCGGGCGATAACGAGTACGATCCCGCGCTCCCGATACACCGAAGGCTCGCGGCCGAATGGCTTGGCGAGCTTCACACGGCTGCACCCGCTCGGGTCAACGGCCGACTGCTTCCGCCCCGGGGCCCGGAGTTCTACCTCGCCCAGGCGAGCGCCGTTCGACAGGCGATCGCCGACAGCGCGTCGAACCCGGCGCTGAGCGACCACGATCGGCATGTCCTCGGCAGAATCGACCAGTGTCTCGGGTACATCGAGTCGCGTCGAGCGCGCATCGAGTCCGACTGCACGAACGTTCCGCGAACGCTCGTCCATGGCGACTTCGTGAGCAAGAACATCCGGCTGCGCACCGACGGGGGGCGCACCGAACTCATCGCGCTGGATTGGGAGACCTCTGGATGGGGGATCCCTGCGGCCGACTTGTGCAGATTCGTCGGAGCACCGGCCAAGCCGGACCTCGTGCGATATCACGAGATCCTGTCGGACCGCGGCGTGGGCATCACCATGGCCGAGGTGGAGGCCCTGGCAGCCCTCGGAGGCGTCTTTCGGATGATAGCCGCGATGTACTGGGCCAGCCTCGGTTTGACCCACCCCTGGGTCGACAAATGCATGATCTGGATGCGGGCATACCATGACGACATGGGAGCCGCGCTCCGGGCCACCGAATGGGGCCTTGAGTATACCGAGGGCGATTCCTCCGGATGAACACGCGCAGCTCGAGAGTCACCACACCGGAGGATGCGGAGCGGCTCCTCGAGCTTGAGGCCGCACACCGGAGGGAAAATCGCCGCTACCCTGAGGACGACCGGCTGGCGACCGTCCTCGGTCACCTGCTGCCGTCCTCCGGCGCCCTCGCTGGACCCATCGCCATCCTGGCTCGTGACCGCTCAGGACGTGCCTCCACGTTTTCCAACGAGGTGGTGACCGCGCGCGGCGCCGACGGCACCGAACTCAGGCTCCTCTGCAAGTATGCCCGGACCAACAGTCACCCCGCCTTCGGGCATCGGCGCGGCATCGAGTACGAGATCCGGATGTATGCCGATCTCCTGAGCGAGCTGCAGTTGCCAACGCCACGGTACTACGGCAGCCACCATGAGCCGTCGACGGGCGAGTACTGGCTCGTGATGGAGTACTTCGACGGCGGCCTCACGGTGAACAAGGGACCGCAGCCCGCGGCCATCGTTTCGGCAGCCCAGGTCATGGGCGACCTGCACGCCCGTGGGGAAACCTTGCTCCGCCAGGCTGATTTCGGCGACCTCATAGAGTACGACACCGACTACTTCCGCAGCTGGGCATCTCGTCTGCTGGAGTACGCCGAGCCGCTGTCGGATCAGTATCCATGGCTGGGCGCGCTCTGCGACGGTTACATGGCGTTGGCGCCGCACCTCGCCGCGTTCCCCACGACGCTTATTCACGGAGAGTACACGGTCCATAACGTCCTGCTGCGGGAGGGGACCATCCCGCGCGAGCGGTGGACTGAGATCGCAGCGCAGCGCGGTGGCGTCGGTGTCGCACCGATTGACTGGGAGTCGGCCGCGCGTTCATTCGGGGAGATCGACCTGGCCTTCATGCTCGACGGCGCCTGGCCGTCGGACATCCAGCAGATCTGCGTAGAAGAATACATCCTCCACCGGTTCGGCTCGCCGGCGCCACCAGAGTTCGAGAGGCGCTTCCTGGCCGCGCAGTTGTACATGCATGTCCGCTGGATGGGTGATCGCCCCGAAAAGACCCTCCTCCGGAAGTCGAGCTGGCGGTTCCAGCGCATGGAAGGATTGGGCCGGACGCTCGGACTCCTGTGACGTCCTGGAACGAGGTGTCGAACCGGTATGGGATACGACGGTGAGCGGTCGCGCTCCGTTGCGCCTGGTGGTGGTCGGGAACGTCGGCACGAATCCCTACGCCGGCATGGCCTGGATGACGCTGCAGATCACCGCAGGTCTCCGGCGACTCGGACACGACGCGTACTACTTCGAGACCACGTCGGCCTGGCCATATGATCCCGTCCGCCAGTACAAGGTCAATGACTCGAACTACACGCTGCCCTACGTGGCGCGACTGGCAGAGCACTTCGGCCTGAATGACCGTTGGGCGTACCGGCGCAGCTACTCGGACAAGGCGTGGTTCGGACTCGGTCGGCAGCAGGCTGAGGACCTGCTGGCCAGCGCCGACGCTGTGTTCAACATCTGCGGCGCCACGCGGTTCGCCGAGGAAGGACTGCGGGTCGGCCGCCCGATCTACTTCGGCACGGACCCGGTCGTGCACGAGATCGCCTTTGCGAAAGGCGAGATCGCGACCGTCGAGATCGTCAGCGAACACACGGAGTCGATCACCTTTGGCGAGAACATCGGAACGCCGCATTCCCCAGTACCACCGTTGCCGAACCTGCGAGCTCGAACGCGTCAACCGGTGCTGCTCGACCTGTGGGCCGCGGGCGACCCGACCCGCGATGCGTTCACCACGGTTGGCAACTGGAAGCAGGATGGGATGGATATCGAGTTTCTCGGCGAGACCTACCGCTGGAGCAAACATCACGAGTTCCTCCCGCTGCTCGACCTGCCATCGCGGGTGCCCGGGCAGCCCCTCGAGCTGGCCACCAACCTCGCCGACCCCGACACCATCCGACATGGGGTCGACGAGAGAGTGATGGCGATGGGGCTCGATCGAGGCGACCGCGGTCTCCTGCTCGATCACGGGTGGCGCCTGGCGGATGCACCGTCGTTCACCACTGACCCGTGGGCCTATCGCGACTACGTTCGCGCCTCGCGCGCCGAGTTCACCGTTGCCCGCGACCTGAACGTCCGGCTGCGGAGCGGTTGGTTCAGCGAGCGCAGTGCGTGCTACCTGGCGGCGGGCCGCCCCGTGGTCACGCAAAGCACCGGATTCGAGACGGTTCTCCCGACCGGCCAGGGGCTCTTCGCGTACACGAACATCGACCAGGCGGCGGCCGCGATCGAGGCCATCAACGCGGACTACACGCGACACAGCAGGGCGGCACGTGAGATCGCGGAGGAGTGTTTTGACTCCACCGTGGTCCTCACCAGGCTGCTGAACGACCTCGGCTTGTGAATGCCGCCAGCGAACGCCGGCGCCTGATCGTCAACGCGGACGACTTCGGCCTGAGCCCGGGAGTCAATCGCGGGGTCGTCGAGGCGCACGAGCATGGCATCGTCACAAGCACCAGTCTCATGGTTCGGGGAAGCGCCGCGCTCGAAGCGGCCCGGTTGGCGCGCCAGCTCCCCTCCATCAGTGTCGGCCTCCACGTCGACGTGGGAGAGTGGCGGTTCCTGGACGGCACCTGGCTCCCCGTCTACGAACACGTGCCGCCGGACGATGCGAAGGCGCTCCACCAGGAGGTCGCGGACCAGATCGCACGATTCCGGGACCTCACCGGTCACGATCCCTCCCATCTCGACTCACACCAGCACGCTCATCTGCGAGAACCGCTGCGCGGAATCCTGGCCGCCGAGGCGCAGTCGCTGGGCGTTCCGCTTCGCCACGTGAGCCCTGGCCTTCGCTATGTCGGCGACTTCTACGGCCAGGACGAGACAGGGGCGCCGCTCCCCGGACGTCTCGAACCCGCATTCCTCGCGACCCTCATCCACCAGCTTCCCCGGGGTCTCAGTGAGCTCTGCTGCCATCCCGCCGCCTGGGTCGACTTCCACTCCGCTTACCAGCACGAACGCGTCGACGAAATGCGTGCCTTGTGCAGCGGGATCGCCGCCGAAGCCGTGCAGTCGGGAGATATCGAGCTCATTACATTTCGAGATGCGTCGCCGCACCGCGTCGAGCCCCGATGATGGCTCACGCGACGTCCGCTGAGATCGCTGCTCTCCCGGAGTCCACGGGACCGGCAGCCGGGCTATCCCGCCTGTTGGAATCCCGGAACCTCACGGGAGCTCCGGTTCGCATCGTGCGTCAGGGGACAGTCGTGTGTGCCGGACGACCGGCGACCGTGGTGGTGACCTGTATCCACGTGGACATGGCCAGGATAACCGCCGCCGTCTTGCGGGAGAAGCCGTGCGCCGTTGCGTCTGCGCCTTCACGGGGGCAAGGTGGGGTGTGGCCGGTGCTCCGTCCGGGTGCGAGACATCCCTGATGATCGCGCGACTGTACCTCGGCTTCCACCATATGGATGAAGCGCGTGAGTTCGTTCTCTCCACCGAGCGACGTTGGCGTTTGGTCGGCGTCAGGGACCTGGCGGCAGTGCTGGGGGGCCGGTGACAACGCCCGCCGCCGCACCAACCCAGCGAGTGCTCGTTGCGGGCTGGTTCAGCTTCGAGCTGATGGGCGCGTCCGCCGGAGACCTTCTCGCCCGCGACCTTGTCATCGCCTGGTTGCATGAGGCCGGCATCGCCCACGACGTTGCCGTGGCTGCGCCGTTCTCCGATGGCATCGACTGGCGGACCACCGATCCGGCAGCCTACACGCATGTGATCTTCGTGTGCGGGCCGTTCGGCAACGGACCTCCGGTCGACCTGTTCATTGAGCACTTCGCAGGAAGCCGCCTGATCGGAATCAACCTCACGATGCTCCAGCCACTGGAGGAGTGGAATCCGTTCGAGACCCTGATCGAACGCGACAGCTCCCGTACGGAGCGGCCGGACCTGGTCCTCCTGTCCAATGCTCCGCGCGTGCCCGTGGTCGGCCTCGTGCTCATCGACGCCCAGCCAGAGTACGCCGCCGACAAGCGCGTGGACGTCGAGGCAGTGATCCGGGGACTGATCGCGGATAACCCCATGGCCGTCGTGGACATCGACACGCGCCTCGACGTGAATCGCCATGGCCTCCGGACGGCCGCCGAAGTCGAGTCACTCATCGCACGCATGGACGTCGTGATCACCACGCGCCTCCATGGCACGGTGCTCGCGGTCAAGCACGGCGTTCCCGTCATTGCCATCGACGCCGTCGCCGGAGGCGCGAAGATTGCCCGCCAGGTACGCGCGCTGGGTTGGCCGATCGCCTTCGGCGCTGAAGACCTCACGCCCGCCGCGCTGCGGCAGGCATTCGCGTTCTGCCTCACCAGCGAGGCACGGGCGCTCGCCCGCCGGTGCCGTCGGGACGCCGTGACGCGCTTGTCGAGCGTGAAGAGACAGTTCCTCGACGCACTGCGAGACGCGTGACGTGGCACGAATTCTCGTCGGCTCCCACATCATCCGGTATCCACTTGGCGGAATGCTCTCGTGATCCCTGCAGTGGCTCATCAGGCTACGGCGGCCTGGCCACGACATCTTCTTCGGCGAGCGGGCGGAAGGATGTCGAGTTCGAGAGGTTCCTCGCGGCTCCCGTCCCGGACGCGGGCGTCGCTCGAGGTCGCCACGAGGCGTCCCTTCGGACGTGGCTCAGGACCGAACTGGGCGACTGGACAGTCGGAGCGATTGCGTGCACTCGTCTCCATGAGGCAGCCAGACCCGCCTTTCTCGACCAGCCGTCCTGAGTGATCCAGTCGTGGCCCGCATCGTCCTGGCGTCCTATCTGATCCGCTTCCCGATGGGGGGATACCAGTCATGGATCCTCCAGTGGCTTCTTGGCTTCAGGCAGCTTGGCCATGACGTCTACTTCGTCGAAAAGGCTGCTTGGGAGAACGCTTGCTTCGACCCGAATACCGGCCAGAGCAGCGACGATCCCTCCGCGGGGATCCGGGTCGTGTCCGACCTTCTGGAACGCTTCGGGCTCGCCGGCAAGTGGTGTTTCGTTGAGCGGTCGGGCAGGCACCATGGGCTTTCGAGATCGCGCGTTCAGGAGGTGTTCCGAAGTGCTGACGTCTTTATCGACAACGTGCAGCACTGCGAGTGGTGGGAGGAGGCACAGGCCTGTCAGCGACGGGTCCTGGTCGACGGCGAGCCGGGCTATCGGCAAATCCGCATGGAGAAGGCACTCGCCAGCGGTGCCACGGACGCGTTCCCGACGTTCGATTTCCACTTCACGGTCGGACGGAACGTGGGCACAAGCAGCAGCTCTGCGCCTACCGCCGGTCGCACCTGGCACCCGGTTTTCGACCCTGTCGTACCTGAACTCTTCCGCACAGCACCTCCGCCTCTTGACGCGGCATGGACGACGGTCACGAGTTGGCAGGTGCACCAGGAGTTGGAGCACAACGGCGTCGTATACGGTCAGAAGGACATGGAGTTCGAGCGTTTCATGGACCTCCCGCAGCGAGTCGATGCGCCGGTAGAGCTCGCGATCGCGGGGAGGAGAGTTCCGCGAGCGAGACTCGAATCAGCCGGCTGGCGGCTTCGCGACGCCCACTCCGTGACGAGGACGCTCGATGACTGGCGCACATACATCGCAGGCTCTCGGGGCGAGTTCAGCGTAGCCAAGAATGTCTTCGTTGCCACCAACAGCGGCTTCTTCAGCGACCGAAGCGCCGCCTACCTGGCCAGTGGCCGCCCCGTCGTCATGCAGGACACCGGCTTCAGCGCGCATCTCCCCTGTGGCGACGGGCTGTTCGCCGTAACGAATGTCGAGGAGGCCGCTGAGGCAATCAACAGAATCACCGCCGATTACGACCACCACAGCCGCGCCGCCCGCGCCATCGCGTGCGAACACCTGGACGCGGCCAAGGTCCTCCCGGCCTTCCTCTCCACCATCGGACTCTGACGCCATCCGCTGCTCGCAGACGGCTGGAAGTCGCCGGCCCAACCGCAGCCGACGACAGGCTCAGCCACCCCGAACAAGCCTGACGAACTCGTCGTAATCCCGTATGTAGTCGGCGGCGTCGTACGGCGCCGAGGCGAGCACCGATACGACCACGTCCGCTGACGTTGGGGTGATCGTCGTCCACACCATGGGCGGGACGTGCAGGGCCGTCCAGGCGTCCGCCAGGTGAACCTCGTCCCTCCCCCGTCCGCTCTCGAGTTCGACGCGGCAGCTCCCGTGCACGCATATCACGAATTGCTCCAACGCGCGATGGGCGTGCGCGCCACGGGGGACGCCACCCTCGAGTCCAAAGAGCAGGAAGTGCCGCTGCGGCACGAAGGGAATCTGCTCGGGATGCTGCGCGAAACTCAGCCCACCCCGCGGGTCGCGGTGGACGGGGAGGTGCACCAGGCGCGCGCCGGAACGTCCACGCGGGGACGACTCGTCCGTCATCGCGCACCTGTTCCAGGACGAGTGCCCGGAGGACTCGTCATCGGCCAGGGGCCTCAGTGGCCACCTCATGAAGCACAGCGATGGCACGATCCAGCTGGGCGTCCGCCAGCTCCGGAAACATCGGCAGGCTCAACACCTCGCTGGCCGCGGACTCCGTCTCGGCCATCGAACCGGCGCACTCGATGCGTCCTCGATAGGCGGGCTGCCCGTGAACGGGCACCGGATAGTGCACCAGCGTGGACACGCCGCGGGCCGCCAGCGACTCACGAACCGCGTCTCGTCGCGACGTGCGAACAACAAACTGATGGAAGGCGTGACGGGTGTCTTCTGCCACCAGGGGAAGGCTCAATGCACTGCCAGCCAGGCCCGCGTGGTAGCGCGCGGCAATGCGCTCCCGTCTGGCGTTGTCCATCGTGAGGTAGCGCAGCTTCACGCGCAGGATCGCGGCCTGCAGTTCATCCAGTCGGGAGTTGGTTCCCGGGACGTCGCTTACGTACCGTTGGCGCCAGCCGTACTCACGGAGCAATCGGACACGGTCGGCGAGTTCAGCGTTCGCGGTGAGCACGGCTCCGCCATCACCGATGGCCCCGAGGTTCTTGGTCGGGTAGAAGCTGAAGGCCGCGATGTCACCCCAGGTGCCGGCCAGCCGGCCGTGCAGTGCGGCCCCGTGCGATTGCGCGCAGTCCTCGATCACTCGCCACCCCCGCTCCTGTGCCAGAGTCGTGATCGCCGGCATGTTGGCGGGGTGTCCGTACAGGTGCACCGGAATGATCGCCTTGATGGACCGGGACTCGGCCCCAGTCAGATGCGCCTCGAGCTGGCGGACATCGAGAGTGTACGATCGTGGATCGATATCCACGAGAACCGGAGTGGCTCCGGCCAGTTCAATCGCCGCGACCGTGGCCACCGCGGTGTGCGAGACGGTCACCACGCGATCGCCCGGGCCCACGCCGCACGCCCGCAAGGCGAGGTGAAGCGCGTCGGTGCCGCTCGCGACAGCGACCGCCCGGGCGCCGCCATGATACTCCCCGAACTCCGCCTCGAACGCCTCCACTTCAGGACCGTTGATATACCGACCGTTCCTCAGAACCCGGCCGATGGCGGCGTCGATCTCCTCCCGATGCGCGACATAGCTGGCCCGGGGATCCGTCTGGGGAATCGGCTCGGCAGCTGAGGTGGTCACTGGAGTCGTTCAGGGTCGTCGGGTGGGACGAAGTAACCCGGCCGCGCAGCCGTCAGTACCGCAAACGAAACAAGGGCGGACTCCGCCGGTCTCCAGTACGGTGCGCACGGCCGGATCGCAAAGGGCACGCAGCTCCTGCTGTCGTTCGACACGATGCATCGTTCCGGCGTCATCGCCCTCTCCTCATGGCGGGCGAGCTCGGTAGCGCAGGCCCCGAGGTCAGCCACGATTCCCTGCAATCAGGACCGGCTGACGCGTCCTGTCCCAGTCCTTGTCACCGTAACTCCGACGCCGACTGCCGTGAACCTCAACGGGCATGCGGATCCCTGCTCTCCGTAAGCACGCGCCGCAGGTACGATCCGTAGTCATTCCGATTCATCGGCTCAGCCAGGCGCTCCAGCTGTTCCGCGTCAATGAACCCCAGCCGATAGGCGATCTCCTCCACGCAGGCGATCTTCAGCCCCTGCCGCCGCTCGATCACCTGGATGAAATGCGAAGCATCCAGCAGCGCCTCGTGCGTCCCCGTATCCAGCCACGCCATCCCCCGCCCCAGCAGCTCGATCCGCAGCTCGCCGCGCCGCAGGTACTCCCGGTTCACGTCCGTGATCTCGTACTCCCCCCGCGCCGACGGCTTCAGATCCCGCGCGATATCCACCACCTGGTTGTCATAGAAATAGAGCCCGGTCACGGCCCAGTTTGACCGTGGCTCCTTCGGCTTCTCCACCAGGTCAGTGACCCGGCCCTCCGCGTCCACCTCCGCCACGCCGTACCGCTCCGGATCGGCCACGTTGTACCCGAACACCGTCGCCCCCCGTTCCCGGCGCGCGACCTCGGGAAGCATCGTGCTCAGGGCGTCGCCGTAGAACAGGTTGTCCCCCAACACCAGCGCAACGCGATCATTCCCGACGAACTCGCGCCCGATCACGAAGGCCTGCGCCAGCCCGTTCGGCACCGCCTGCTCCGCATACGCGAAGCTCAACCCCCACTGCGACCCGTCCCCCAGCAACTGCCGGAACCGCGGCAGGTCCTCCGGCGTCGAAATCACCAGAATGTCACGGATCCCGGCGAACATCAGCGTCGACAGCGGATAGTAGATCATCGGCTTGTCGTACACCGGGAGCAACTGCTTGCTGACCACTCTCGTCACCGGGTGCAGGCGCGTGCCGGATCCCCCGGCCAGGATGATCCCCTTCACGCGCCGACCCCCAGGCCCAGCCGCTCCCCGCGATACACGCCGCTCCGCACGCGCTCCCACCAGCGGCGATTCTCGAGGTACCACCGCACCGTCTCGCGAAGGCCATCCTCGAACGTCCGCGACGGCCGCCACCCCAGCTCGAACCGCACCTTCCCGGCATCGATCGCATAACGAAGGTCATGCCCCGGCCGGTCGGCCACGAACCGGATCAGCGCCCGCCGCGAAGGAATCGCCGGATCCGGCCGCATCTCGTCCACCAGGTCACAGATCGCCTGCACCACGTCGATGTTCCGCCGCTCGTTCTCCCCGCTCACGGCATAGGTCTCCCCCACGCGCCCCCGCTCGAGCACGGCCGCCAGCGCCGCCGCGTGATCCTCCACGTGCAGCCAGTCCCGCACATTCTCCCCCTTTCCGTACACGGGCAGGGGCTTCCCCTCCAGGGCATTCAGGATCACGAGCGGAATGAGCTTCTCCGGGAACTGGTACGGTCCGTAGTTGTTCGAGCAGTTCGTGACCAGCGCCGGCAAGCCATACGTCCGCTGCCACGCACGCACCAGATGGTCCGACGCCGCCTTGGTCGCGGCATACGGAGAACTGGGATCATACGGCGACGTCTCCGTGAAGTGGCCGGTCGCCCCCAGCGACCCGAAGACCTCATCCGTCGAGACATGGAGGAACCGGAACCGCGCCGCGGCGTCCGCCGCGAGCCCCTGCCAGAACCGGCGGGCCTCCGACAGCATGATGAACGTCCCCTGGACGTTCGTGCTGACGAAATCGCCCGGCTGGTCGATCGAGCGGTCCACATGGGACTCGGCCGCCAGATGAATGACGTACGTCGGCCGGTGTCGCTCGAAGACGCTGCGCACCCCGGCGGCGTCCCGGATATCGACGTGCTCGAACGCATAACGCGGGCTGGCCGAGACGGACTCCAGGGAATCCAGGTTCCCGGCGTACGTGAGGGCGTCGAGGTTCACGACCCTGCCCTGCCGCTGCCCCATGAGGAACCGAACCACTGCCGAACCGATGAACCCGGCCCCGCCAGTGACCAGATAAGTCATCGAGTTCCCGGACGATCCTGTGTCCCAGCCGAGGGCCGGTGCCTTGCCCGCACCACCAAATTACCGGCTCGGGAGACAGAGCGTCCAGACCCGTCACCGGACGTCCTCGGCGTCCGGCTCACCCAGGGCACAGGTGCCACGAATCCTGATCACCGGCGCCAGCGGCCGGCTTGGCCGGTACCTCATCCGCCACCTCGTCCGTCAGGAGCGGTCGGATGTGGTCGCATGGTCGGGCGCCACCCGGACGCCCCTGTACGGGATCGCACTCGAGCCGGTCGACCTGTCGGACTTCGAGTCGGTCGAACGAGCCCTCGCGCGGGTCCGGCCGGACATCATCATCCACGCTGCCGCCATGAGCCGGCTGTCTGACTGCGTCGCCGACCCGGCGCGGGCAGCGCGCGTGAACGCCGAAGCCTCCGGACACCTCGCCCGGCTGGCCGGAACCACAGGGTGCCGCATGGTCTACCTGTCGACCGACCTCGTGTTCGACGGCAGCGGGAGCTGGTATTCGGAGGACGCGCCGCCGGCCCCGGTGTCGGTGTACGGACGGAGCAAGCTCCAGGGAGAGCAGGCCAGCCGTGCCGCTCCTGATTCGGTGCGCGTGAGACTGGCCAACCTGTTCGGTCCCACGCTGGGGGGGCAGCCATCGATGCACGATCAGCTCGTGACCGCGCTCCGACAACGAGTGCCGATCACGCTCTTCGACGACGAGTGGCGCTCCCCGCTGGCCTTTCCGGTGGCGGCGGCCGCAGTTGCCGCCATCGCCGCCAGCCCCGTGGTGGGCCTCGTGCACCTGGGGGGGCCGGATCGCCTGTCACGCCTGGAAATGGGCCTGCTGGCCGCCGAGGAACTGGGGCTGGACCCAGCACCCATCCGCGCAGCTCGCCGGTCCGCCATCCCGGCCGCCGAGCCCCGACCACGTGACGTGTCGCTCGACTCCACGCGATGGCGCACCGCCTTTCCCGATCTCTGGTGGCCGGACTACCGCACGGCCGTTCGCGAAATGGCGGCGCGCCCCTGAACACAAAGCAGGGTGCGTGATCCTCAAGCCGCCACCCTCGTCGCTCAACCCTGGGCGCTCGGCCCTTTGGCGCTCGACGCTCCGTTACGCCACGAACGTCTGCGGCCGGCTCTCCAGCTCGCAGTCCGGGCAGATCTGCCGGAACCCGCCCAGCGCCAACTTCAGCGCCAGCAGGGCCGACGCCTCCAGGTCGTACTCGAGCGCCAGCTTCTGGAGCGATCCGCTCTTGATCCCCGCGGCTGGCGCGGCGGACGCCGGCCGGCGGCGATACTCCCGCGCCGCGTGCCACAGCGCGTTCGCCTGACGACGCCACTCGTCGTCACCCGTGGACGCCATCCCCGCCAGTTTCTCGTACGCGGCCACTGCCTCATCCAGGATCTCGTCGCACACCTGCGCCACCCGCAGCGCCGCCAGCTGTTCCAGATCGTGCGCCCCCGACGCCACCAGCCGCGCGTACCGCTCCCGCTGCCTGATGCACTCCGTCGCCGCCCGGAACATCCGGTCCGCGGTCCCGCGTGGGGTCTCCGCGAAGCTCGGCTTCTGCTTTCGGGGAGCGGAATTCGTGCGGGCCGTGGGCGTCTGCTTCCGGGGCATACGAACGCGGGGATACGGGTGGAGGTCGGGCGCCGGGGGCCTGCGTGCCCTGCCGGATGGGTTGGATGTGTACTCAGCCACCCCCTGCCCGGGGAAGCCCCGCCCGTCCACGCCGTGACGGTCCCCCGCGTCCCCCCGTCTCCATCGTGCCCCCGTTCCCCAGGCCTCCCGACTCGCTTCATGCCCGCCCACGGCCCCATCGACGAGATCGAGCTCCTCGTGCGCGCACGACACGGCCTGATCGTGGTCGACTGCCCCGAGGATGACCGGGTCGAGGACGTCCTGCGCCATGTCGCGTCCCGTCTGTCGCTCCACTATTACGCCTGGCGCCGCACGAAGGGCGTCTCCCGCGGCGGCGGAACCGGCGATCCCTTCGCCAACGATACCGCCGAGCCGGTGCCGGCCCTCGGGCACGCCGAACGCGAAGGGGCCGGCATCTTTCACTTCCCCGGGCTCGGCCAGTGGATCGAGGACCCCCTGGTCGCCTGGAAGGTGCGGGACGTCGTCGACCGCTTTGCGTCGCGGCGCGGCAGCCTGGTCATCAGCGGACCCGACATCCGGCTCCCCGAGATTCTCCGCCCGCACGCCACCTTCGTGCGACTCCCGCCGCCGGCGCACGAGGAGTACCGGGCCCTCTTCGAGCGCGTGATCCGGGATCACCAGGCGCGGATGCCGCTCCGGGTCGAACTCGGTGCCGAAGAACGGGCCCGCCTGCTCTACAACCTGACCGGGATGTCGCTCGTGGAATCCGAACGGATCCTGACGCGCATCCTCATCGAGGACGGCGCCGTGACCGCGGCCGACATCGCCCGGGTCGCGGCCGCCAAGCGGAAGATCGTCGAGCAGGAAGGACTCCTGGAATACTGGACCGCTGAGGAGACAATGGCGTCCGTGGCCGGCCTCGAGGGACTCAAGGCGTGGCTCGCCAAGCGGCGGGCAGCGGTCGAGGACCCCGAAGGCGCGAGCGCGTTCGGCCTGCCGTTTCCGAAAGGCATGCTGCTCCTCGGCGTCCCGGGGTGCGGGAAGAGTCTCTGCGCCAAGGCCGTGGCCAGCGAGTGGCGACTCCCGCTCCTCCGGCTGGACCCCGGCGCCCTGTTCGACAAGTACGTCGGCGACACGGAGAAGAACTTCCGCCGGGCGATGCGCACGGCGGAGCGCATGGCGCCGGTGGTCCTCTGGATCGACGAGATCGAAAAGGCCTTCGCGCCGAGCGGCGGCGACCAGGACGGCGGCGTGTCGCAGCGCGTCTTCGGGAGCTTCCTCGCGTGGCTGCAGGAGCGGTCGGGAGACGTGTTCGTCGTGGCCACCTCGAACGACGTCTCGCGGCTGCCGCCGGAGTTCATCCGCAAGGGCCGCTTCGACGAGGTGTTCTTCGTCGACCTTCCGACGCGAGTGGCCCGCACGCGCATCTTCGACATCCATCTCCGCAAGCGTCGCGTGGATCCGGCCGGCATGGACCTGGAGGGGCTCGCCGGCGCGACCGCCGGCTTCAGCGGGGCCGAGATCGAACAGGTGGTGATTTCGGCGCTGTTCACGGCGTTCGCCGCCCGGCACGCCGTGTCGACCGAGATCCTGATGCGCGAGGTCGCGGCCACGCACCCCCTCTCCCGCACGATGGCCGAACGACTGGCCGCGCTGCGGGCGTGGGCCCGTGACCGCACCGTGAACGCGGACTCGGCCGAATGGCGGTCCGAGGTGCCGGCGCCCGCGAGGGCGACGGCGGCCACACTGTAGCGCGTCCGCAGCACCCGTCCCGGGGCGATCCCCCGGCGAAGTCTGTTGACATGGCGATCCGGACTCCACAGCGTACACCCTTCGCGGATCGTCCCCCAGGCCCGCGACCAGAGGGTCGTCAGGCGGTTGCCCCCATTCTCGAGGAGGAACGTGCCGTGAGTCGTCGCCGGTTTGCCCCTGCCCTGCTGCTCGTGGCCGCCGCCGCGTGCGCCGATGCCACGTCGCCCGCCAATCCGGCGCGCCTGGCGCCGCTGATCGAGCCCACGATGGACTTCCAGACCCGGCTCGTGGACAACGAGTGGATCGTGGTCCTGCGCGACGATGCCGACGAGGAGGTCGGCGCGCGCCGTGCCGGAGCGCGCGGCGGTCTGGTGG
>JABWBJ010000256.1 GCA_013360595.1 Gemmatimonadaceae bacterium
GTCGCGGGCCGGCTGCCGCGGACCCGGCTTGGCGTCGGTGGGCGCCAGGGAGAAGACCAGCGCGCTGGCCCGGTCCACTCCCCAGGCGCTTCGCAGGGAGTCGCCTAACGCCAGCTCGTACGCCGCCGGGCGGCCCATCCTCGTGGTGTCGTCGCCGGCGATCCGGTTGTTCCAGCCGATCCAGGCCGCGTTGTGGAACTGCGTGCTGTTCCGGGTCCGGAACGGCACCAGCGCCTCCTTCCAGGTGGCGAGCGAGTCGCCCGCCAGCCGCACGCCCGGCGCGCTCCCGGTCGTGACGTCCACGTCGTCCTCGAAGTCGGCGGCGGCGCGGAAGCCGCTTTCCTCGAAGCGCGTCGTGTACATCGTCTTCGGCAGCCATCCGCCGGCGACCCGGTGGTCCCGGAAGAGCGGCAGGTACTCGCGCCGTCCGCGGAGCGTGGCTTCCAGGAAGGCCGTGATGGTCACCTCCGCGAACTTCCGCTGGGCGGCCGGCGGCAGGAGGCCGCGAAGGTCCAGGAACCGCCCGCTCCGCGGGCCGTTGTCCTTGTTCCCCCAGACGGTGTTCCACTGCCCGTGGTTGGCGCGGTACACGTAGAACGCCGACTTGAACCAGTCGCCGCCGTCGGTGAACCGGATCCGCTCGTACTGCGGCAGCCCGCTGAACGTCGACACGTCACCGTCGTGCGAGCCGTGGATCAGAAGGTAGTTCACGTTGCTGAGCGGCGTGGGCTTGTCGGCCGGCCGGTACTGGCCGTCCACGGGCGCGATGGCAACGAGGGACCGGATGTTGAACCCGAAGTCGAACGTCAGCGTCGCGTCGTCCGGGTAATGCGAGAGGCGGTTGAAGGCCGCCGCCACCGCGACCGCTTCGCCGCCGCGGGAATGTCCCATCAGCGCGATCCGGCTCAGGTCCACCTTGCCCTGGAGCGGGGATCCCGTGGAGTCGTTGAAGCGACGCCACTGGCGCAGATGCTGGAGCAGCATCCAGCCGCGCGCGTCGTTCTCCCGGCCGATGCCGCCGTTCAGGAAGTTCATATCGACCGACGCGAGGATGAATCCGCGCGACGCGAGCAGCTCGCCCAGGTAGCCATACCCCGGGTCGGAGAAGTCCTTCATGTTGTGGTTGCCGTGCACGATGAGCACCAGCGGGAACGGCCCGTCGCCGTCGGGATACCAGACGCGCCCGTTCACCGGCATCCGGTTGAAGCCGAAGCCCCAGTACTTGGTGCGATCCCTGCCCGCCTGACCCGGGACATCGGCCAGCTTGCTGCCGTCGACCGTCGCGGTCCTGAGCGTGACTGAATCCCGATACTCGGCCCGCCGCTTGTCCGTGCCGCTTCCGTAGTAGAGCCGCAGCACGGCGTGGGATCCCCGTGTGGAGGGATCCGGAGCCCGGATCTGGTGGCGCGCCAGCACGACCGGCGAGTCATCCCGCGCGAGCTTGAGCGGGGCAACGCAGGCGCCAGCCAGCGGCACGAGGAGAAAGAGGACGCGCTTCATGGGGCGATGGTGAGCAGTGCACGGTTTGACAGCCGCCTCCCGCCGGAGGTTGCGAAGGATAGGTGTCGGACCCGGGGCGCCAAGCGCCGAGCGCCAAGCGCCGAGCGCCGAGCGCCGAGCGCCGAGCGCCGAGCGTCGCGAACGCAGCCCTCATCGTTCATCGCTCATCGGTACGCGCTCGCCCCTATGGCCCAAGCACCCTCTCCGCGATCTCCGTCCTGACGCGCGCGATGAAGTCTGACACCGGCACGATGTCCTGCTTCTTCCCCGCCCCGCGCGTCCGCACGGCCACGGTGCCTGCCTCCGCCTCGCGCCGCCCGACCACCGCCATGTAGGGCACCTTCATGATCTCGGCTTCGCGGATGCGGTAGTTGAGCGTGTCGTGCGCGTCCAGGTCGGCCCGGATGCCGGCTGCCTTCATCCGCGCCACGATCTCACCGGCCTGCGGCGCGAGATCGTCGGAGATCGGCAGCACTCGCACCTGCTCCGGCGCCAGCCAGACCGGGAACGCTCCGGCAAAATGCTCGATCAGGATCGCGATGAAACGCTCCAGCGAGCCGCTCACGGCCCGGTGGATGACGACCGGGCGGTGCATGGCATTGTCCTCGCCCACGTACTGCAGGTCGAAGCGCTCGGGGGCGTTGTAATCGAGCTGGATCGTCCCCAGCTGCCACGCGCGGCCGAGGGAATCCGTCACGTCGAAGTCGATCTTCGGCCCGTAGAAGGCCCCGTCGCCGGGCTTGAGCTCGTAGGCCTGCCCGGTCGACTCGAGGGCCTGCCGCAGCGCCGACTCGGCCTCATCCCACATGGCGTCCGTTCCGATCCGCGTCGGGGGGCGCGTCGCGAACCGCAGGCTCGGCTCGAGGCCGAACGCCCGGTAGTACGACATGATGAAGTCCATCAGGAACCGGACTTCGGCCGTGATCTGCGACGGCGCGAGGAAGACGTGGCAGTCGTCCTGCGAGAACTGCCGCACGCGCGTCAGCCCCGACAGAGCTCCTGTCAGCTCGTTCCGGTGCAGGACGTCGAAAGTCACGAGCCGGCGCGGCAGCTCGCGGTATGAGTGCTTCTTCGCGAGGTACAGCAGGTAGTGCGACGGGCAGTTCATCGGCTTGAGGGACATGTCCTGCTCGTTCGTCTCGCTGTTGTGCACGAGGAACATGTTCTCGCGGTACTTCCCCCAATGCCCGGACTGTTCCCAGAGCGCCCTGCCGAACAGGAGGGGCGTCTTCACCTCGATGAAGCGTTCGGCCTGCTTCTCGCGGATGAACCGGACGAGCTCGTTGTAGACGATCGTCCCGCGTTCGGTCCAGAAGGCCGCTCCCGGCGAAACGTGATGGAAGAAGAACAGGTCGAGCGCCTTGCCGAGCACGCGGTGGTCGCGGCGCTTCGCCTCCTCGATGCGGTGCAGGTAGGCCGCCAGGTCCTCCTGCGACCACCAGGCGGTGGCGTAGATCCGCTGCAGCATCTGGCGCCGCTCGTCGCCGCGCCAGTACGCCCCCGCCGTGTGGAGGAGCTTGAAGTGCCTGAGGTACGACGTGTCGGGGACGTGCGGCCCGCGGCACAGATCGATGAACGGTCCGTCCGTGTAGGTCGAGATGACCTCGCTGTCGCCGAGGTCCGCGATGCGCTCGAGTTTGAGGGGGTCGTCGGCGAATCGGCGCTTCGCCTCCTCGCGGTCCACCTCGTCGCGGATGAACGGGAACTTCTCGGCGACGACCTTCCGCATCTCGGCCTCGAACGCTTCGAGATCCTCGGGCGTGAAGGGCCTGTCCACCTCGAAGTCGTAGTAGAAGCCGTCGTCGATCGCGGGACCGAAGCCGATGTGGGCGTCGGGGCGCAGCCGGCGCACGGCCGTGGCCAGGATGTGCGCCCCGGAATGGCGCAGGACCGCCAGCGACTCGGGGTCCTTCGGCGTGAGCACGCGGAACGCGCCCCCGGCCCGGAGTGGCGTCATGAGGTCCTGCACGGCGCCGTTGACCGTGACGGCGATCGCGTCCCGCAGGAGCCGCGGGCCGATGCTCGCGACGACCTCGCGCGGCAACGTGCCTCGCGGCACCTCGCGCGCGGAACCGTCCGGCAGCGTGAGCGTGAGCGTTTCGTCGGACATGCCGTCAGAGCGTGTCGAGGAGCGGCGTCAGGCGCGGGCCCAGCAGCAGCGCCGCCGCGACGCCGGCCACCAGCACCACCACCAGGATCGCCCAGACAAGAAAACGGCCAGTGCGCGAGGTCGCGGCCCGGCCGTCATCGGTTCGCAATTCCACGTCGCGCAAGTTATCGTACGACAGCACCCTACGCCACCGGAACCATGCGTCGACGCTACGTGCGCACCATCCAGCGCGAGGAGCCCGCATCCCTCCTGTTGATGGCCGCCGGCGCCATAGCCGGCGCGGCCGCCGGCCTCTATCTGGGCCGCCGGTACCGGACCCTCGACGCCTTCGTCGAGGACATGCGGGACCGCTTCGGCAGCCTGCGGGAAATCTGGTACGATGATGACGAACTCGAGGACGATCCGCGCGACCGTCTGGCGCCGAGGAAAACGCGTGCCGAACTCGAGGACGTCGAAGACGACGAACTCGAAGACCACGAACTCGAAGACGACGATCTCGAAGACGACGAGCTCGAGGACGACGAACTCGAAGGCGACGAACTCGCCGACGACGATCTGGAGGATGAACTGGAAGCGGACCTCGCCGCCGTCGTTCGCGACAACGGGATGAGCGACAGCGCCCGAACGGCCGAGGCGCGGGCGCGCGCGCTCGAGCAGCGCGTGCTCGAGGCGTTCCGCGGCGAGCGGGTGCTC
>JABWBJ010000257.1 GCA_013360595.1 Gemmatimonadaceae bacterium
TGGCGAAGCTGTCGCCGGCCGATCGCGAGCTCATTCCCGACGTCGGGCCCACGATCGACTCCCTGGCGGAGCGGGTCGCGTCGCTGGCGCAGGCGCTGCACGGCCTCGAGAGTGCCGCGCCGCCGGACGCGATGGCATCCGTCGATGCGGACCTCGCCGAGGCGCGGGCCCGGCCCGAGTCGAAGGAGCGAGACCGGCGGATCGAGCTGCTCGAACGGCAGAAGGCGACCATCGCCGATCTCCTGAGTCGCCGCGAAGGACTGAAGGACCAGCTCGAAAGCGCCGGCCACTGGCTGCAAAGCGTGCGGCTCGACCTGCTTGCCCTCGGCTCGGCCGGTGTTCAGTCGGCGATCAACGACGTGACGACCGCGACGCAGGAAGCGCGCGTGGTCTCACGGGACCTGAGGATCGCGCTCGAAGCGGCGAAGGAGCTGAGGAAGGGATAGCGCGGGCGCCCGCGTCATCCCTCATCGCTCATCGCTCGCTCTACCGCGGTACCCTGGCCGGCAGCCATCGCTCGCCGCCGATGATCCAGCCCAGGACCCCGCCGGCAACCGCGCCGATCGCCAGGCCGGGAGGCACGCCGCGAACGAAGTCGTTGGCGTCGGGGTTCACTTCGGGCATCGAGCCCAACCCGGACAGGAGACCGCCGATGAGCGCGCCGAACAGCGCACCCTTCACCGTGGTCCCGGCCGCGTAACGGCCTCCACTGACCTCGAGCGCCTGAATCGTGGAGAGGCGAATCGTGACGCGCCGGAACCGATCGACGAGGACCGGACCGGATTCCACGCCGAGCACCGTGCGGACTTCCCCGGTGTCGAGCACCATCACCGACGCATCCAGGGACTGGATCCGGCCGACGTAGCGATCCGTTCGGAGATCCGGCGCGAACACGCGCACGCGCGCGCCGACCTCCGGATCCCGCGCCGGCTCCGCCCCCTGCGCGGCGGCCGCCACCGGTCCCGCGCCTGCCAGCGCCCACACCAGCCCCAAGTGCACCAGACGTTGCACGGCAACCTCCTGCATTCCGCTGGTCACCGGGCCAGCAGACGTTCGATGATGCTGGCAACCTGTTCCGGCGACTCCTCTGGTGAAAAGTGTCGCGCCTGCGGGATCATGTCGAGCGTCGCGTTCGGCAAGGCGTCACGGATCCGGTCCAGGGCGACGCGGGGCACCGCCGGATCGTGATGCGCGGCCACGATCGCGACCGGGCAGCGAACGCCCGCCAGCGACCGGGTGAAGGCGGTCATCTGCCGCGGATCCAGCGCGCCAAGCTGGCGCAGAAGGGCTTGCCAGCGCGGCGCCCTGGTGAGACCGGCGACGTACAGGTCGATCGACGGGCGTGCGCGCTGCGGATCGGCGAACCAGCTCGCAAGTTCGCTGCGAATGGCCCGCCGGAAGAGCGCCGGTGGCGCCACGCGGACGAGCGGCAGGAACGCCCGCAAGACGGCGAAGGTGCCGGTGACCGTAACGTCGCCACCCAGGGGATGGAGGAGGGCGAGCGCCGCCACGCGCTCCGGCGCTGACACGGCGATCGTCGCCGCGATGACCGCGCCCAGCTGGTGCCCGACGAGACACGCCTTTCGAATCCCCAGGACGTCGAGGGCGCCAATGATCCGGGCGGAGTGCGCCACGACGCCGAAGTCCGCCGCCACACCGTGGTCGGATCGGCCGAATCCGAGCAGGTCCGGCACCACGATGCGATGGCCCGCGGGGAGAAGAGAAACCAGGCTTCCCCACACGTGGCTCGTGGTCGGGAAGCCGTGAATCAGCACCATCGGGTCGCCGCGCCCACGGCTCCCGGCAGCGTAGTAGTACAGGCGGTCGCCGCCAACCTCTATGAACTCGCCGCGCAAGGCACCTCCGTGGCGCAGGAGGACGAAGTTCGTCGTCGTCTCTGCATATCGTTGTGGCCACAATACTTGCGATCCGGTCTAGCGGACAGGGACAAAAACGCTATCCTTAGCGGGCCCTTCGACGACTCAAGGACGGACGTTCGCATATCGTTGTTCGTTCAGCACTTAGGAGTGACAGGTTCAAGTGTCGACTTCCATGGTTTCAGAGTCGTGGCCCGGCAACGACGCCGGCTCTCCCGTCGTGGAGTCTGTCGATTTCCCGCTGGGTTGGATCCTCAGTAACGCATCATCACCAATACAGTATAGAGCCATCGTCGACGTTGCGGGCTGGATCTCCAACAAAGAGCCCGCCCGCGCGCTCGCCATGGCCTACCGACCTGCGATCCGACTGGCGCTGGCCCAGCACGTCGATGGGACCTGGGGGGACTCGATGCTGGCCGTCCCGGCGAACGGCGGGCTTCCCGGGACCATCCCCGCGTTTCGGCGGCTGCTCGAGTATGGCTGGGAGCGGGAGTCGCCGCCGCTCTCCAGGGCACGCCGCATTCTGTTCCGGCTGCTGGCCGAGGATGACGACGAGGACCAGCTGTACGAGTTCCGGACTGCGGCCGCCGGTGATGCCGACCTTGTGCACAGGGCCAGGGGATTGCTCCGCGAAGCGGCCGCGGCCGCCCTGGCACACGCGGGCTACGAAGGCGATCCGCGGCTCCGTGGCGCCGCACGGCGCATTCTGGCGCGCGTGGATACCTACCTCCGGTCGGAACTCGCCGACCGGCCGTGGGTGCGAGTGGGGAATCGGCAGGTGCTGGCTGCGGAGGCGTCGCCGCCGTCCATCCACCTGCTGACGATGCTGGCGCACATGCCGCTCTTCCGCAGCGAAAACCACTCGCCCGTGAACCGGGTGCTCGAGTACGTCTCCCGGCCGCTCCCGCGCCAGGAGTCGCACCAGCTGGTCGGCCGGCACGTGGTCAGCCAACCGCACCTCGTGCTCGGCGACCCGCTGGCCTCACGCAACGTCGCCGATGCCGATGTTCCGTTCGCCCTGGTCTGGCTCGAGCTCATGGCCCGCCTGCAGCATCTCCGCCGGCACGACGGCTGGCTCCAGGTCTTCGAGCGATTCCTCGACGGACGCGACCGCGATCTCGTCTGGCATCCGCATCGCGGCGGCGCCAAGCCCCGGAGCGACAATCCCGACGTCTGGGCATCGTTCCCCCTGGATGAGGGTGAAGACGGCGAAGAGCGCTGGAGCGATGTCACCTTCCGGCTGGGCCTCATCGCGCGTCTGATCGGGCGGACGATTCAGCCGGTGTGACCGCGCCCGGGGTGCGGGTCTGCCTGTCGTCCGTTTCCGCGCACGGATGCGGCGGCCGGCCTACAGCGGAGCCAATCCCGGCGTCGCACATTGCTCCTGCCGTGAAAGACCGCAACGCAGGAGGAGACTCATGACAACGCTGCTGCCCCGCACCACCCCGCTCTTCGCCGGTGTCGCGCGGGAAATGGACGAGATGACCAACAGGATGCGCCGGCTGTTCGACGAAGGCTTTCCGGTCAACCTCACGCCGAGCGAGCCGGTCGGATGGGTGCCGGTGGTCGAGATCGTCGAGAACCCGGACGAGCTCGTCCTGACCGCCGAGCTGCCCGGCATGGCGCAGGAGAACGTCGAGGTGCTGTTCGAGGACGACACCCTGATCCTGCGCGGGGAGAAGAAGGAGGAGGTCCGTGAAGAGGCGGACGATCGCCGGTATCACCTCTGGGAACGGACGTACGGAGCGTTCCGCCGTGCGTTCACGCTTCCCCGCACGATCGACCCCAACAAGATCGTGGCTGAGTTCAAGGACGGTGTGCTGACCGTGAGAATGCCCAAGACGCCGCAGGCGAAGGCGAAGGGGCACAGGATCGCGATCGCGAAGAAGTAGCTGTTCCGCCTGGACGAAGCGGGCAACCTCCGGCGGCGGGTTCGGAAGATCGAACCCGCCGCCACTTCGCATTCGCTCGCCGATGGCTTGCGCCCGCGAGCCCCGCGACGATTGAATGTGGAGTGAACCGCGCGCGCGCAGGCCTCGAGGAGCCGTTCCTGCCGTATCCGACCGGCGACGCGGTCGCGCGTGCTCGCGAACTGGTGCTCGGCGGGGAACGCGTGCGTGTCGTCGAGGCCGGCCAGGCAAGCGGTGATCCGGTCCTGCTCCTCCACGGCTGGGGCGCCTCCGCCTACAGCTTCCGGTGGCTCCTCCCGGTCCTCGCTCGGGAAGGTTTCCGCGCCATCGCACCGGACCTGCGCGGTCACGGATGGAGCGCCAAGCCGGTCGCGCCCGATGCCTACACGGCCTCCGCGATGGTCGGATGGGTCCGTGCGCTGCTGGACGCGCTTGGCGTCGGCCGGGCCCTCATCGTGGGGCAGTCGCTCGGCGGCGCGATTGCGCTGGACGCGTCGATCGCGCTGCCGGACC
>JABWBJ010000258.1 GCA_013360595.1 Gemmatimonadaceae bacterium
GTCGGCGAGGCGCCGGGTCGGGGCCGCCCCGGCCGGACAATCTACGCGCCCTCCGGTGCGAGGCCAGCGGTCCGGGTGTCGGCACCGGTACGTACCAGTGCCCGGGTGTCCGGCGACTCCATGTCGCGCCGGTGAGCCCTTAGCTTTCGCGCTCCACCCGCCGACCGACCCGTGAGCCAGGACGCCGCCGCCCCGAGGGACTTCATCCGCGAGATGGTCGCGGCCGACGTGGCGTCGGGGCGCTTCGGACGCCCGGTCAAGACCCGCTTTCCGCCGGAGCCTAACGGGTTCCCCCATATCGGGCACGTCAAGGCCATCTGCGTCGACTTCGGCGTGGCGAAGGAGTTCGGGGGGACCTGCAACCTCCGCTTCGACGACACGAATCCCGCCGGCGAGGACGTGAAGTACGTCGAGGCCTTCAGGACCGACATCCGCTGGCTCGGCTTCGAATGGGACGCCGAGCTGTACGCGAGCGACTACTTCGAGCAGTTCTATCGGTACGGCGAGTTGCTGGTGCAGCGGGGGAGCGCCTACGTCGACTCCCAGACCGACGACGAGATCCGGAAGAACCGGGGCACGGTGACCGCACCGGGGACGAACAGTCCGTACCGGGACCGGCCGGTGGCGGAGAACCTCGACCTCCTCCGGCGCATGAAGGCGGGCGAGTTCCCCGACGGGGCGCACGTGCTGCGCGGGAAGATCGACATGGCGCATCCCAACATGCTGATGCGCGACCCGATTCTGCTGCGCATTCGCCACGCGCCGCACTACCGCCAGGGGGACGCCTGGTGCCTCTATCCGCTGTACGACTTCGCGCACCCGCTGTCCGATGCGATCGAGGGCGTCACGCACTCGCTCTGCTCGCTCGAGTTCAAGGACAACAACGACATCTATCGCTGGCTGGTGCGTGAATGCGGATTCGACCGGCCGCCCGAACAGACGGAGTTCTCGCGGCTGTCGCTGGAGTACACGGTGATGAGCAAGCGGAAGCTGCTGCGGCTGGTGAACGACGGGGTCGTCAGCGGCTGGGACGACCCGCGCATGCCCACGATCTCCGGGCTGCGCCGGCGCGGCGTGACGCCCGAAGGACTGCGCGCCTTCGTCGAGACGGCGGGCGTGTCCCGCAAGCCGCAGCGCACGGAGCTGGCCACGCTCGAGCACGCGATCCGGAACGACCTCAACACGCGCGTGCCGCGCGTGCTCTGCGTGGTGAACCCGCTCAAGGTCGTGCTGACCAACTACCCCGAGGGGGAGGTGGAGTGGCTGGAGGCGCCGTCCTATCCGCACGACGTGCCGCTCACGGGGTCGCGCCGGGTTCCGTTCTCGCGCGAGCTGTACATCGAGCGGGACGACTTCATGGAGGATCCGCCGAAGAAGTTCTTCCGCCTGGCGCCGGGGCGCGAAGTGCGCCTGCGGTACGGGTACTTCATCACCTGCCGGGAGGTCGTGAAGGACTCGTCAGGCAGGGTGGTGGAGCTGCGCTGCACGTACGACCCCGCCACCCGCGGCGGCGACGCGCCGGACGGCCGCAAGGTCCAGGGCACGATCCACTGGGTGTCGGCGGGCCAGGCCCTGGACTGCGAGGTCCGGCTCTACGACCGGCTCTTCACCATCCCGAACCCCGATGAGGTCGAGGATTTCATCGCGGCGGTGAACCCCGGGTCGCTGGTGGTGGTCCGGGGTGCCAGGGTGGAGCCGAGCGTGGGGAGCGACCCGCCCGGGACGCGGTACCAGTTCGAGCGGACGGGTTACTTCGTGAGCGACGTCGTGGACTCGCGGCCGGGAGCGCTGGTCTTCAACCGGACGGTGGGCCTGCGTGACACCTGGGCGAAGGTGAAGGAACGTTAGCGACCGGGTGTGGCGGTGCCGGCCGGCGATCCCCGCAGGCTCCTGGCGAGGGACGAATCGAGGAACGCGAGTCGTGCGCGGACGCTGTCCACCTGGGCGGCGAGCCCGGGATCCGCGTGTGCCCAGAGTTCGGTGAATCGACGGTAGTGTGAAAGGGCCGCGGCGCGATCCCCGCGCCGTTCCGCGAGCTGGCCCAACCGTCGTTCGGAGGGTGCCATGAAGGGGAGCTCCTCGAAGCCGCGCTGCGCCATGGCCGTGAACCACTGTGCGGCCTCTTCGTCCCGCCGCAGGCTGAAGAGCGCCTCGGCGATCGTGAAGCGATCGAGGATATCGAAGGTTCCCTCGGGGACCCGGTCGGATCGATGGGAAAGCAGGATGTCGAGCGCCCTCGCAACCCGTCCGCGGCGGAGGTCCATCCGCGCCCGGATACTTCCCGTGCAGACCCGGGCGCGATCCGCGGCGCCCTGGGGGGTGCGGACGCCGACGAGTCGGTCAACCCACTTCAGGGCCCGACCGTCCTGGCCAGCCTGTGCCGCGGCGAGTCCGGCGAAGCACGCGGCCTCGAACGCGAAGGTCGAGTCGTTCACGTCTGCCCCGGCGAGGTCGATGCGCGCCGCCGAATCGAGCCGCGAGTACAGGCGCTCGATATCCGGCCCGGGAGGCGGAGTCGGAAGCCCGAGGACCAGCGTCGCCCGGGTCGTGAGGCCGCCGCGTGAGGTCTCGCCGTAGTGGTCGAGCCATTGGAGGGCCTGATCGGCTTCCTGAAGCTGCCCGAGCCCCGCGAGCACGAACGCGCGCGCGTGCCGGGCGGGGGCCTGGAGCGCGATTGGTCGCTCCGGGCTGGTCCCGAGTCGGAGAATCCGGTCGGCCCCGATCAGGTCGAGCGCGTACATGCTCACGCGCCAGGCAACGACGCTGAGCGTCACGCCGCTTGCCGTCGAGAGTTCACGCAGCGCCGCGGCCTTCCCGGCCGGATCATCCAGGGCGTACGCGCGGATCGCACGAATCTCGTGTTCGTCCGGGCCGGGGTGTTCGCTCAGGGCGAGGGCGGTGAGGGAGTCGACCTCGCGGCGGCTGCCGGTGCGAAGCGCGATCCGGATCAGGTGCATCAGGGCCTCGCGGTCACCCGGCACGACCTTGCGCACCTCCTCGAAAGGCTTCCTTGCCTCGGCGAAGGACCGGCCTCGCCGTGAGTTGTGGTGGAAGTAGAGCTCGCCCAGCTGGTACCAGGACTCAGCGTCGTCGGGATAGGAGTGGACCAGCAGGGAGTACATCCGCTCGGCGGCAAGCACGCGATCCTCACGCCACGCGAGGTATGCCTGCGTGAGGAGCCGGTCGTGCTCGGTCAGGCGACCGCTGTATCGCGCTGCCTCCCTCGCTGCCGGCAGCACGAGTTCCCCGTGACTGGCCCAGTCGGCAGTGTTGCTCAAGCCGTACCAGGCGAGTGCGAACGTGGAATCCAGGCGTACGGCGTCCTGGAAGGCCTCGAGCGCTTCGGCGTACCGGGCGGACTGGCGATACGCCTGGCCCGTGAGGAAGGCCTTCAGGGCCGGCAGGGAGCGCGTGCTCAACGAGGCGATATCTGTTGCCCCCGTGCGGTACCGGCTCGTCCGGGCCGCCAGCAGTTGCGTCGTCAGGCGGTCCACAAGGCCCAGGAGCTCGTCCGGCCTTCCGTCCACGGAGGCGGCCACGACGCGCCTGAGGACCGGCGAGCGCTCATACAGCGATGCGGAAAGCCGCAACGCGCCGGCCGTCACCGAGACGTTGCCAAGGACGAACTGTTGCGCCCCGAGGTCCTGTGCCAGGGCGTAACCACGGGCCTCGTCGTCGACGTCGCTCGAGTCCGTTACGGTTCTCAGCACGAACCGGGGATCAACCGGCCTCACGTCGCCGGCGCCGTCGAGTCCGCGACTGATCAGCTCAACGAGGCCGGCCCGCAGGTAGTTGGCTTCCGCCGGGCCGCGCACCACGAACGGCAAGACCGCGACCGTGGCTTGTTCGGCGGACGTCCGATCCGCGGCCGGCGGTCGTTGCCACCGGTTCCGGGAAAACGCCGCAGTGACGATCACCACCAGAGTGATGGCTGCGGCCACCGCCCGCACCGCGGGGCGGCGGGTGAGGGGCGTCGGTGGCCGGGGATGGGCGACCATTGGGTCGCCTTGGGCGCGAAGGGGAGCCGGGGGCTGGCCACCACCGCCGGACGGCGTCGAGGCGTCGGTGTCGTCCGCTGACGGAAGGGCACGCCCGTCGGCGAGAAGCCGAACGACCAGCTCCGACATCGCGGGATCAACACCGGAGCCTATCTCCTCTCGCAACAGCGCTTCGTGCCGGCGAGCGAAGACGACCGCGCGGGTGCGTTCCCCGGCGCTCGCCAGGGTGCGGACCAGTTCGAGCGCGGCGGCCGAATCGAGCGGGTCGATCTC
>JABWBJ010000259.1 GCA_013360595.1 Gemmatimonadaceae bacterium
TTCGTGCAGACCTTGCTCGAGGACGTGAGGGCCAGCGTGGTGCCGGCCGCGATCACCCCGGAGACCGGCGCGCTGGCCGCGGGGGCAGGCGCCGGAGCGGGGGCCGGGGCCGGAGTCTGCGCCTTTGGCGCCGGCGGCGTGGAGGCCTTCGGCGTGGGCGCGGGCGACTTCTCCGCCGGGACATCCTGCAGCTGAGGCTGCGCCGCCGTGTCAGCGCCGGCGCGCGTCAGATCCCTCGAGTCGGTCGTGTCGGTGGCACCGGCCGAGGCCGCTTCGTTACCGCCGCCGCAGGCGGCGATCGTCACCAGCACCATGAGCGGCGCGGCGACGCGGAAGAGCGTGCTTCTCATAAGGGTCACCTCACCTGTTCACGAAGAGACGGAATTCATTACACCGCGCGTGAAATATGGCCGGCCCGGGCCCGGTTCCGAAGGAGACGCAGATCACAGACGGACGGCGTTCACCCGCTTGACGCGCAGGCGATCACAGCCGTTCGAGGAGCCACTCCGGCGTGAGGGTGTTCAGCCACGCGGCCAGGATCGTGAAGTAGTTCGTCACCATGAGCGCGCCGATGCCCACCATGACGAGTCCGGCGCCGCGCGAGACCCAGATCATCTGGCGGCGCATGCGCTGGAAGAACGCCGAGAACCGTTCGATCGCGACCGCGGACAGCAGGAAGGGGACCGCGAGCCCGAGCGAGTAGGCGAAGAGGAGCCACATCCCCTTCCCCAGGTCCGCCTGGCTCCCCGTGTAGATGAGGATGGAACCGAGGATCGGGCCGAGGCATGGCGTCCAGCCGGCGCCGAAGGCGACGCCGACGAAGACGGTCCCCAGGTAGCCGGCAGGCTTGTCGGCTACGTGCAGGCGCGCCTCCCGCGACAGGAACCCGAGGTTGAGCACGCCCAGCAGGTACAGGCCGAACACGATGATCACGACGCCGCCGATGCGGCTGATCCAGTCCCGATGGCGCAGCAACGTCTGGCCCAGGACCGTCGCGCCGGCCCCGAGCGCGAGGAAGATGAGCGTGAAGCCGAGGACGAAGAGGGTTCCGTGCACCAGCGCGGTGCGGCGCGCGGTCTGCACGTCGTCCAGCGAGAGCCCCGTGATGAAGGTGACGTAGCTCGGGATGAGCGGCAGGACGCACGGGGACAGGAACGAGAGCAGTCCGGCGGTGAAGGCGATGGCGACGCCGACCGAGGGAGTATCCATGGATTCAGGATGGGGGCGCGCCCGACCGGCAGGCGGCGCAGACGCCGTGGATGACGAGGCGATGCCGTTGGCGAAGGTACCCGTGCGTCTCGGCGACCAGCGTCGTTATGCGCTCGAGGCGCTCGTCGCGGAACTCGGTCACGCGGCCGCAGGTCGTGCAGAGGAGGTGCTCGTGCTGCGGGATGTCGCGCGCCGGCTCGAAGCGCTTGAAGCCCTCGCCGAAGTCGCGCTCGACCACCAGGCCGCACTTCACGAGCAGCTCGATGGTGCGATACACGGTGGCGAGCCCGGCGCGATGGCCCGAACGGCGCAATTCGCGCGTGACGTCCTCGACCGAAAGGTGGCGGTCGGACTGCAGGAGGACCCGGGCGATATCGACCCGCTGGTGCGTCACGGGCAGGTTGTGGTCGCGCAGGTACTCACGAAAGCGCTCGACTACGTCGCCGGGGTCCACCACGGCTCGCTGATCGCGCGCTGGTAGGCCGCCCCGGACAGGAGCTCCGGCTCGCCGTCCTCGCCCGCGCGGCGAGCCACGCCCCGCACGACGCTCTCGATGGTCTCCACGGGCGCATCGGCGTCATGCACCATCGCGAACTCCCATTTGCCGCGATCCGACCCCTTCACCGTGAGGCGGAAATGCGCGGTGAGGATCCCGAGCCGCGACGGTTCGGAAACCGCAACGGGCAGGGCGGACGCGGCGACGGCGACGGGTTCGTCCGAGTGCGCTGCCTGCGGCGGCGCACTCCCCTCCTCCAGCGTGCCGCCTCCAGGCGGCATCTCGACGGCGACGATCGCTACCCCGGACTCGACCGGCCCGACACGCACGGTGGGATACAGCCTCACTTCGGCGACCCGGGCGGGATCGACGCGTTCGGCGATGGCCTTGAGGAACCGATGCTGGGTCTCGGTCATCTGGGCAGTGGCTGTGGACCCCGGAATCTAACCGGTCAGCGGCGCCTGCACGCCTCAGAGGAGCGAGACCGGGTCCCGGTCGAGGATCAGGCGCAGGCCGGCGGCCCGGCCCTCGACGTCGAAGTGCGTGGCGAAGTAGCCAAGCACGCGGGTCAGTTCGTTCGACCGGGACGCGCGCAGGAGCACGTGCCAGCGCCAGCGGGACTTGATGCGTGCGATCGGACAGGGCGCCGGCCCGATCACGTGGACGCCCTCGACTCGCCCGCTCGACGCGAGGGCCTTGAGATACTCGCCGCCCCGCTCCGCCGCGACGGCGGTCTCGGGTTCGCTGGTCCCGCTGAAGACGACATTCGCGAGGCGGACCGTGGGCGGGTAGGGGGGGAACTCCCGGTCCATCAGCTCCTGGCGGGCGAACGACTTGAAGTCGTGCTGCACCGCCGCCCGCACGGCATGATGCCCGGGCAGGCGCGTCTGGATGAACACCACGCCGCCCTTGGGGCCGCGTCCCGCGCGCCCCGCCACCTGTGCCATGAGCTGGAACGACCGCTCCGCCGACCGGAAGTCCGGCAGGCGCAACCCCACGTCGGCATCGATCACCCCGACCATGGTGACGTTCGGGTAGTCGAGGCCCTTGGCGATCATCTGCGTGCCCAGCAGGACGTCCACCTCGCGGCGCGCCACCCGGTCCAGTATGTCGGCGTGCGCCCAGCGCGCGGACGTCGTGTCCACGTCCATGCGCGCCACGCGGACCGACGGCAGATGATCGAGCAGCAGCCGCTCGACCTGCTGCGTGCCATGGCCGCGCTCGCGGACCGTGGGCCCGCCACAGCGCCTGCAGGCGACGCGCACCGGCTCGGCATGGCCGCAATAGTGGCACGTGAGCCGCTCCGGGGTTCGATGCACCGTGAGGGAGATGGAGCAGTTCGGACAGGTGGCGACGTCGCCACAGGCATTGCACTGGAGGAAGGCCGCGAACCCGCGCCGATTGAGCAGCAGGATGGCCTGTTCACCGCGGGCCAGGGTGTCGCGCAATCCCCGCTCCAGCGCCTCGCTGAAGACGCGCCGGAACGGGTCGGCCAGCTGCGCAAGCGCGGGCGTGCGCATGTCGACCACCTGGACCTGCGGGAGCGCGCCTCCCCCCACGCGATCCGGCAGCGAGACGAGCCGGTACGCCTCCCGCGTGGCGTTCGACCAGCTTTCGAGCGAGGGCGTGGCCGAGCCGAGGATGACGACGGCGCCTTCGTCACGGGCGCGGACGATCGCGACGTCGCGGGCATGGTAGCGCGGCGTCTCCCCCTGCTTGTACGACGCCTCGTGTTCCTCGTCCACGATGATGGCGCCGACGTCGGTGAGGGGCGCGAAGATCGCCGAGCGGGCGCCGACGACGATCCGCCGCCGGCCGGCGCGAATCGCCCGCCAGGCGTCCAGCCGTTCGCCGTCCGAGAGCGCCGAGTGGAGGACGGCGACCTGCTCCCCGAAGGCCGTGCGGAACCGGTCGACCGTCTGCGGCGTGAGAGCGATTTCGGGCACGAGGACGATGGCGCCGCGGCCGCGTTCGGGCACGATGCGGCGCAGGGTTTCGATGTACACCAGCGTCTTGCCACTGCCGGTCACGCCATGGAGGAGAAAGACGTCGCCGGGTCGTCCGGACGCGAGCGCATCGATGGCTGCGCGCTGGGCCGCGGTGGCGTCGAGCTCGATCGGGGGCGTGATCGCGCGTTTCCGGAAGGCGTCGCGCATGGTCGCCTCGCGCTCGAGGCGGACGAATCCCCGCCGCACCAGCGCGGCGAGCACCGCATCGGACACACCCAGATGCTTCTGGAGGTGTTCGACCGGCACGCGGCCGCCGAGGGATTCCAGAAGCTCGAAGGCGGCGCGCTGCCTGGGGGATCGCTTGAACGCCGCGTCGCGCTCGACCAGCGTGGGGAGGAGCGCGTGGAGACTGGCGATCCGCCGGCTGCGCGGTTCGGGAGCCGGTTTCCCGGGCCCGGTCAGGAGCGCCGGGAGCGCCGCGCGGAGCACGAGTCCGATCGGCGCCGCATAGTGGGTGGCGATCCAGTGGGCCGTTGCGAGCAGGGCCGGGGTGAGCGACGGCGACTCGTCAGGCGCCTCGACGATGTCGCGGTACGTCCGGCCCGGATCGAGGGGCGGGTCGGTCCTCGTGACCAC
>JABWBJ010000260.1 GCA_013360595.1 Gemmatimonadaceae bacterium
CTGCTCGTGCTCGAGGCGATGAAGATGGAGCACCCGATGCGGGCCCCCGAGGACGGCGTGGTGCTCGAGCTGCGGGTGGCCGTCGGCGACCAGGTCGAGAAGGGCGTGCTGCTCCTGGTGGTCGAGCCCGCCGACGGCGGGACCTCCGGCGCGGAGAAGGGAGAGGCGTGATGGCGCGACCGATCCGGATCGCGAACTGCTCGGGCTTCTTCGGCGACCGGCTCTCGGCCGCCCGCGAGATGGTGGAAGGCGGGCCGATCGACGTGCTCACCGGCGACTGGCGCGCGCTGTACGACGAGGTGCGGGCATTCCGCGCTGCCTGCGGCGCGGCGCACCTCAAGGCCATCCTGGCGACCGGCGAACTGGCCACGCTCACGAACGTCGCCCGCGCGTCCCTGGTGGCGATGATGGCCGGCGCCGACTTCATCAAGACGTCCACTGGCAAGGAGGGGATCAACGCCACGCTCCCGGTGTCGCTCGCCATGGTTCGGCAGATTCGCGAGTACGCCGAGCGCACGGGGTTCAAGGTCGGTTACAAGCCGGCGGGCGGGATCCGCACCGCCCGCCAGGCAACCGAGTACCTGCTGCTGATCAAGGAGGAGCTCGGGCGTGACTGGCTCGAACCGGCGCTGTTCCGTTTCGGCGCCAGCAGCCTGTTGACGGATATCGAGCGCCAGCTCGAGATGTTCGTGACCGGCCGGTACGCGGCCGCTCACCGCCACCCCATGCCCTGACGACTCATGGCCACCGTTGCCGAGATCTTCGAGACGATGGAGTACGGGCCGGCCCCGGAGAGCGATGCGCCGGCACGCTCCTGGCTCGCCGCGCACGGCGCCACGTTCGGCCATTTCGTCGGCGGCGCGTGGACGAAGCCGGGCACGACGTTCGAGGTGATCGATCCGTCCACGTCGAAGCGGCTGGCGCGGGTGACCCAGGGGACGGCCAGGGATGTGGACGCCGCCGTGGCGGCGGCGCGCAAGGCCTTCCCGGCGTGGAGCCGGCTTTCGAACCACGCCCGGGCGCGGCACCTGTATGCGCTGGCGCGCATGGTCCAGCGGAATTCCCGGCTGTTCGCCGTGCTCGAATCGATGGACAACGGCAAGCCCATCCGCGAGACACGGGACCTCGACATTCCGCTCGTGGCGCGCCACTTCCATCACCACGCCGGGTGGGCGCAGCTGCGGGATGCGGAGTTCCCCGGGCACGAGCCGTTAGGCGTGATCGGCCAGATCATCCCCTGGAACTTCCCGCTGCTCATGCTGGCCTGGAAGGTGGCGCCGGCGCTCGCGGCCGGGAACACGGTGGTCCTCAAGCCGGCGGAGTTCACGCCGCTCTCGGCGCTGCTGTTCGCCGAGCTGGCGCATCGGGCCGGGCTGCCGCCGGGGGTGCTGAACATCATCACCGGCGACGGGTCGACCGGCGCCGCGCTGGTGAACCACCCCCGGGTGGACAAGATCGCGTTCACCGGGTCGACCGACGTGGGCCGGATCATCCGGCGCGCGACGGCGGGGAGCGGCAAGAAGCTGTCGCTCGAGCTGGGCGGCAAGAGCCCCTTCATCGTGTACGAGGACGCCGACCTCGACGGCGTGGTGGAGGGCGTCGTGGACGCGATCTGGTTCAACCAGGGCCAGGTCTGCTGCGCCGGATCGCGGCTCCTCGTGCAGGAAGGCGTGGCCGACCGGCTGTACGCCAAGCTCCGGTCGCGCATGGAGCGGCTCCGCGTCGGGCCGCCGCTCGACAAGGGCGTGGACATGGGGGCGATCGTGGCCCCGGTGCAGCTGGAGCGGATCCGGCAGCTCGTCGAGACGGGCCGGAACGAGGGCGCGGTGATGTGGCAGCCGTCGTGGGCGGTGCCGCGCGAGGGCTGCTTCTATCCGCCCACGCTCTTCACCGACGTCTTCCCGTCGAGCACGATCGCGCAGGTGGAGATCTTCGGCCCCGTGCTCGTGTCCATGACCTTCCGCACGCCTGACGAGTCGGTGGCCCTGGCGAACAACACGCCGTACGGGCTCGCGGCCTCGGTCTGGACGGAGAACATCAACCTCGCGCTCGACATCGCGCCGAAGCTCAAGGCCGGCGTGGTCTGGGTCAATTCGACCAACCTGTTCGACGCGGCCAGCGGGTTCGGCGGGTACCGGGAGAGCGGGTTCGGGCGGGAGGGCGGGCGCGAAGGGATGTGGGAGTACGTGCGACGAGCGATGAGCGATGAGCGACGAGCGATCAGGGACGCGCGACGGGCAGCGGGGGAACCGGCGGCGGCGATGGCCGTGCAGCCGGTGAACGCCGCGATCGACCGCACGGCCAAGCTGTTCATCGGCGGGAAGCAGGTGCGGCCGGACGGCGGGTACGCGCGAACCATCGTGTCGCCGAAGGGCAGATTGCTGGGTGAGGTGGCCGAGGGCAACCGGAAGGACATCCGGAATGCGGTCGAGGCGGCGCACGCGGCCCGCGCCTGGGCCAGGGGCAGCGGGCACCTGCGCGCGCAGATTCTCTACTACATCGGCGAGAACCTGGCCGCGCGGTCCGCCGAGTTCGCCGCGCGGCTCACCGCCATGACCGGCGCCACGAAGCGCGAGGCGCTCCGCGAGGTGGATGCCACCATCCAGCGGCTCTTCACCTACGCGGCCTGGGCCGACAAGTGGGATGGCGCGGTCCACAGCGTCCCGATCCGGGGCGTCGCCCTGGCGATGAACGAGCCGATCGGCGTCGTGGGCGTGGCCTGCCCGGCCGGCGCCCCGCTCCTCGGCTTCGTCTCCCTCGTCGCGCCGCTGGTCGCCACCGGAAACACGGTCGTCGCGATCCCCAGCGAGGCGCACCCGCTGGCCGCGACGGACCTCTATCAGGTGCTGGAGACGTCGGACCTGCCGGATGGCGTCGTCAACATCGTCACCGGCGACCGCGATGCGCTGGCCAGGGTCCTGGCCGAGCACGACGACGTCGAGGCCCTGTGGTACAGCGGCTCCGCCGAGGGCGTGCGGATGGTGGAGTTCGCGTCGGCGTCGAACATGAAGCGGACCTGGTGCCCGTCGCCGGGCCGGGACTGGTTCGGCCCCGACGGCGAGGGCCGCGAGTTCCTGCGCGAGGCGTGCCAGGTGAAGAACATCTGGATTCCCTACGGAGAATAGGGCGTGACCCGCGACGCGCGATCCGATCGGATCGCGCGTCGCGAATCACGGCGTCCGCATCACCGGGCCGACCGCCGGTACTCCCGCTTCAGCGCCTGCATCAACGTCGCCCGCCGGCCATAGAGCCGCCGCAGCTTTCGAGGCTTCCGTTTCGCCAGCGCGTACGACGTGAGCAACGGCAGCGCCACCGTCCCGTCCAGGTAGCAGACCACTGCGTCCGGCAGCCGGTCAGGGTCGATCTTCCCCCAGCTCACGGCCTCCGCGGGCGTCGCGCCGGACAATCCGCCGGTGTCGGGACGCGCGTCGGTCACCTGGAGGAAGTAGTCGTGCCCGCGCTCGTCGATTCCCAGCACTTCCTGGATCTGCGGTTCGGTCTGAAGCGCGAAGTTCTTCGGGCTCCCGCCGCCGATGATGACGATCGCGCTCTTCCCGCCCGACCGCTTCGCGCCCAGGACGATGGACGCCGTTTCGTTCACGTCGGCGTTGGGGTCGATCACGCACCGGTTCCCGTCCAGGGTGAGCGCCGCCACGTTCATCCCGATCGATGAATCGCCGGGGGACGAGGTGTACACCGGCACGCCACACTCGTACGCGGCGCCGAGGAGCGACTTCTTCCCGATCCCCAGGATGCGCTCGCGCTCGCGCACGTACTTGCCGCAGAGCCAGTGGAACTCCGCGCTGGACATCGGGCGCTGGAACTCCCGCCCCTGGATGATCTGCCGGAAGAAGGCGTCGGTCGACAGGAGCACGTCGTAGTCGAAGAAGATGTCGTAGATCCGCACGACGCCCTCCTCGCGCAGCACGACGTCCGACGTCTGCGGATTGCCGCGGTGCATCGACAGGCCGAGCCCGAAGTGGGTGTCGTGGTACAGGTTCGCGCCCGTGGAGATGATCCAGTCCACGAATCCCGCCTCGATGAGCGGGATCACCGCCGCCATGCCGAGTCCGGCCGGCGTGAGGGCGCCCGTCATCGTCAGGCCGATCGTGACGTCCTTCTCGAGCATCTTGTCCGTGAACAGCTGGCAGGCCTCGCGCAGGCGGGCGGCGTTGTAGGCGAGGAACGTGCCCTCGATGAGGTCGCTCACCCGCTCGGTGCCGTCGATGCGGCGCGGGTCGATCGCGGCGCCGCCAAGAAAGCGGCTGCGCTCGCGCGCGA
>JABWBJ010000261.1 GCA_013360595.1 Gemmatimonadaceae bacterium
CGGCGGCCACGGCCGGCCAGTCCCGGCGTTCCACGGCACTCGTCAGGCGTTCGACGGCGTCGGCGACCGCGCGGCGTTCGCGGACCAGGTCCACCGCCGGCTCCTCGCAGGCAGGGACTCCGGCGCACAGCGTCAGCATGGCCAGGCGGCGACGAACGGACGGCATTGGCTCTCCCCGGAGGTCCGGCCCGCAGCAATAATAGCAGCGGCCGCAACGGCGAGTCCCCACCCGGCCTCGCCCGGTTCCGGGATGGGACGTTGCGTCGAGAATGCGTCGCAGACTACTTTGCACTGCAAAGGGAGACCAGGCCATCGGAGCACCGCCGTCCGCCGGCCGGCATGGAGGCATCGATCGAATGCGACAGTGGCTGAAGCGCCTCCGCGGCGTGGTCGGCATGGGGCTCACCTGGGCGATCGCCTGGGGGCTCGTGGGCGGACTCATCATGGAGGGGATCGTCGATCCGCACGGCGAGATCGCCGACATGTGGCCGCAGCTGCTGGCGATCCCCGGTTTCCTGGGCGGCGTCGCCTTCTCCCTGGTGCTGGCGGTGGCCGAGCGAAAGCACCGCTTCGACGAACTCTCGGTGTCCCGCTTCGCTGCCTGGGGCGCCCTCGGCGGAACCCTCCTCGGCGTCCTCGCGCTTGGCGCCGGCATCTTCCCTGAAGTGACGCCGGCCTGGCTGCGGGCCGCCATGGTGATCGGGCCATACGGCGCGTTGAACGCCATCTCCGCGTCGGGAACCTTGGCCATCGCCCGGAGGGGCGCCGCGAGGTCGCTCGAGGCGGGATCCGGGACGGACGGGGGGGGAGTCGAGCTGCCAGGGAACGAGCCGCCGGGGCGACTGACGAGCTAACCCTGAACGGAGCGAGAGCCGCTTGACGTGACCCCGGAGCCCGTGTATCCGTGAAACGCACTTCGGTGTCCCTCGAGCCTGAACATGTCCACCTCCCTGCTCTCGCTCGAGCGCGTCACGAAGCGTTTCAACGGGACGACCGCGGTCGACTCGGTGTCGTTTGCCGTCGACCGGGGCGAGGTGGTGGGGTTTCTGGGGCCCAACGGCGCCGGCAAGTCCACCACCATGCGGATGATCACGCAGCTTCTCGAGCCGGATGCCGGCGCCATCACCTTCGATGGCCGGCCCCTCGCCGAAGCCGCCCGTGAAGCGCGTCGGCGCCTCGGCTTCCTTCCCGAGAACAACCCGCTCTATACCGAGATGCTCGCCGCCGAGTATCTCGAGTTCGTGGCCCGCCTCCGGCAGCTCCCCGGCGGCACCGCCGGCCGGCGGCGCGCCGTCGACGACGCCGTGGCCGCGACCGGCATCGGTTCGGTCTGCCACCGGCCCATCGGCGAACTGTCCAAGGGCTTCCGGCAGCGCGTCGGACTCGCCGCCGCCATCCTCCATCGTCCCGACCTCCTCGTGCTCGACGAGCCCACCGAGGGGCTCGACCCCAATCAGCGCGTCGACATCCGCCGGCTCATCGCCGACCTGGGCCGCGAACGGACCGTGCTCCTCTCCACGCACGTGCTCCCCGAGGTCCAGCACACCTGCTCGCGCGTGATCATCATCAACCGCGGGCGCATCGTCGCCGACGGTTCCGTGCAGGACCTGATGACCCGGGCCGCGCAGGGCACGCGCGTGCACGTCGAGGCTCGTGGCGCCAGCGCGGATGTCATCGAGCGCCGGCTCGGGGCGCTGGAGGGCGTGGCCGGGATCGAGCGGGGCGAAGCGGCCGAAGGCCGCGTGCGCCTCACCCTCGCCGTCGCCGGCGAACACGACATCCGCGAGGCGGTGTTCGAAACGGCCAGGCGCGAGGGCTGGACGCTTCTGGAGCTGCACCGCGAGTCGGCGAGCCTCGAGGACCTGTTCCGGCTGCTGACGGCCACGGAAGCGGGCGACCATCGCCCGCAGGAGGCCGCGGCATGAGCGCCTTCCGCGAACGAACGTCCCGCGTCTGGACGATCGCCCGCCGCGAGCTGAAGGCGATGTTCGACCACCCGACCGGATACGTGCTGCTGGTGGTCTTCATCGCCGCCAACGCGTTCCTGTTCTTCCGCCAGGCGTACCTGAACGGCCAGGCCACGCTCCGGCCGATGCTCGATCTCCTGCCCTGGCTCTTCCTGTTCTTCATTCCGGCCGTCAGCATGCGCGTGATCGCGGAGGAGACGCGCGCCGGCACGCTGGAGGTCGTCCTCACGCAACCGATCGACGAGTTCGAGCTGCTGGCCGGGAAGTACCTGGGCGCGGTCGTGCTGCTCATCGTCGCGCTCGCGCTCACGCTCCCCATTCCCCTCGGACTGTCGTTCGGATCCGAGCTGCGGTGGGGCCCGATCGTTGCGCAGTACGCCGGCACCGCCTTGCTGGCGATGGGACTGTCGGCCGTGGGTGTCTGGGCCTCGACCGTGGCCCGCAGCCAGATCACCGCCTTCATCCTCGCCGTGGCGGTGACGTTCGTGCTGGTCCTCGTCGGCCTGGACCCGTTGATCGTGGGGCTTCCTCCCGCGCTCGGCGCCGTGGCGGCGCGCCTGGGCGTCCTCTCGCACTTCGAGAGCATGGGGCGAGGCGTGATCGACCTGCGCGACGTCGTGTACTTCCTGTCGCTGATCGGCTTCTTCCTCGCCCTGGCCTACGGTTCGCTGCTGCGGCGCCGCCTGGCGCCGGCGGGGGCCGCGGCGCGCACGCTGCGTCTCGGCGTTGCGGTGATGGCCGCCGGATTCCTGGTGGTGAATCTCGCCGGCGGCTACATCGGCGGCCGGCTCGACCTCACGCCCGGGAACGCCTACACGCTCTCCAGCGCGTCGCGGCAGATCGCCTCGGGCGTCGACGACATCGTCACCATCAAGGTCTTTGCGTCGGACGAGCTGCCGACCGGCATCGCCCTCATGAAGCGCGACATGGACGACCTCCTGCGCGACCTGCGGTCGGCGAGCCGCGGCAAGGTGCGAGTCGTGACGCGCAATCCCGCCGCAGACACGGCGGCGGAGACCGAGGCCCGCCAGGCCGGCATCGGACCGGTGCAGTTCAACGTCATCGGGCAGTCCGAGCTGCAGCTCAAGGAGGGATACCTCGGCCTCCTGATCCAGTATGGCGACCGGCGCGAGGCGATTCCCTTCGTCAACCGGACCGATGACCTGGAGTACCGCATCGCGACGGCGATCCGCGGCATGACGCGCCCGAGCAAGCCCGTGCTGGGCCTCGTGGACGCCGCGTCGCAGCCCGATCCGTACGCCCGCGGCGGCCCGCTCGATGCGGTCCGCGAAGCGCTGTCGCAGACCTATGACGTGCGGTCGATCTCCCTCTCCGATGCCTCGCAGCCGGCGCCGGAGGTGGCGACGCTGGTGCTGGCCGGGACGCCCGACTCGCTTCCGGCCGATGCCCTCGAGCGGCTGCGCGCGTTCTTCGGCCGCGGCGGCGCGGCGCTTGTCCTCACGAGCGGCATGGAGCTCTCGCCGCAGATGCCGATGGCCATGCCGCGCCCCGTGGCGTGGAACGCGCTCCTCGGGCCGTTCGGCGTCTCGGTGAAGAGCGACATGGTGTATGACCTGGCGGCGAGCGAAGTGGTGCCGGTGCCGACGTCGTTCGGCATGCGCGTCCTCCAGCGCTACCCGTTCTTCGCGCGCGCGCAGAGCACGACGGCGTCGGTCGTGAACGCCGAACTGTCGAGCGTCCTGACGCCGTGGCCGAGCAGCATCGACACGACCGCGTCCCCTTCGTGGCGCCACACGCCGCTGCTCGTCACGAGCGGCGCCTCGGGATCGCTCACGGGGCCGACGATGATCGAGCCGACGCGCCTCGTTCCGCTCAACCTCATGAAGTGGATCGAGGACCACAAGGACGTGCTCAAGCCGCCGGTCGGCAACGCGCAGATCTGGCGCGATGCCGATTTCATGGTCACGATCGTGGGCGGGCCCAACGAGCGCACCGATTATCACGACGACCCGCTCGAGGAATTCTTCTATCAGATCAAGGGCAACATGACCTTGCGCCTCTGGCACGAGGGCGGCCCCAAGGACGTGCCGATCCGCCAGGGCGAGATCCTGCTGCTGCCGCCGCACGTGCCGCATTCGCCGCAGCGGCCCGAGCCCGGCTCCTACGGCCTCGTCATCGAGCGCGTGCGCCCGGCCGGCATGAAGGACGCGTTCCTGTGGTTCTGCGAGAAGTGCCGCGCGGTCGTGCATCGGCGCGAGGTGCAGCTCCAGAACATCGTCACGGACCTGCCGCCGGTCTTCAAGGAATACTACGATTCGCCCGCGCTC
>JABWBJ010000262.1 GCA_013360595.1 Gemmatimonadaceae bacterium
CGGCTGTTCGTAGCGGCACCGTTCGGCGAAGTGCCGCACCGACCGTTCCCGCGCCTCGCCCGGATCGGCCGGCGCCGCCGTCACGCGGGCGCTCTCGAGCAGGATCCCCTCGCGGATGCCGTATCCGGAGACGGTCAGCTCCCGGGCCTCGATGCGCGCCATCACCTCCGCCGCGACCGCGAGTCCTGCGACGATGATGTCGGCGCGCCCGGGGTTGAGCCCCGGGATGGCGGCCCGCTCCTGGCGCGAGGACGCCACCAGCATGTCGAGCAGGTGCTCGACTTCCTCGCGGGTGACCTGGGTGCCGTGGACGCGGCCGTCGAACGGGAGCCCGCGGGCCGCCAGGTGCATCGCCCCGAGGTTGGTGAACGTTCCGCCGGAGCCGATCAGGAGCGCGCCTCTCCAGTCGCGCACCGGCAGCACGCGTCGGATGCCGTCGCGGACGGCGGCTCGCAGTTTCCGGAGCCGGCGCCGCTTCGGCCGCTCGCCGAGGAAGTCCTCGGTGAGGCGCAGCGCGCCGAACGGGAAGGATTCCAGGCGCTCCACGACGCCGTCGGCGCTCAGGGCCAGCTCCAGCGATCCGCCCCCGATGTCCATCACCACGGCGCGGCGAACGGCCAGATCGAAGTGCGCGAGCGCCGACCGGAACGACAGTCGCGCCTCGTCCTCTCCGGTCAGGAGCTTCACGCGGAGCCCCGTCTCCTCCCGGACGAGATCGAGGAAATCGCGGCGGTTCTCCGCTTCGCGGACGGCGCTGGTCGCCACGGCGTGGAGGCGCGCCGCGCCCAGCTGGCGCGCGAGCGTGGCCATGCGCTGGAGCGCCTCGAGGGCGTGTCGCATGGAGGCGCCGCTCAGGCGGCCGGTGCGGGCGAGCCCCGCGCCCAGCCGCGGGGCCGCCTTCATTTCGTCGATGATCCGGATGGTGCCGTCGGCCGAAACGTCGGCGACGATCTGGCGGATGGAGTTGGAGCCGATGTCGATGGCCGCGAGGCGAATCCCCTCTGCCGGCCTCGGGAACTTCGAGGCCAGGTCCAGGACCCGCACGCGCGGTGCGGTCATGTCTTCCGGTCGCCGTCGTGGCCGGGATGCGGCTCCATCTCCGAACGATGCTTGATCTGCTTCCCTTCCGCCAGAAAGACCGCGTCCTCGCCGATGTTCGTGGCCAGGTCCGCCACCCGCTCCAGGTTCCGGCTCACCAGGAGGAGCTCCAGGGACGGGGTGATCAGCTTCGGATCGGCCATCATGTGGGTGAGGAGGATCCGGAAGAGCGAGTCGTGCAGGGCATCGACCTGGTCGTCGCGCTGGCAGACCTCGCGGCCGAGGGCGCCGTCGGCCCGCACGAAGGCGTCGAGGGCGTCGCTGAGCATCCGGCGGGCCCGCCGGGCCATGTCCTCGATGGCCGGATCGATCTTCAGGGGCACGCGTTCCGCCGTGATGCGCAGCGCCGACTGGGCGATGTTCACGGCATGGTCACCCACCCGCTCCAGGTCGCTCGAGATCTTGATCGCGCTGATGATGAAGCGGAGGTCGCGGCCCATGGGCTGCTGCAGGGCCAGGAGGGCGATGGCGAGCTGCTCCACCTCGATCTCGAGATGGTCCACGTCGCGATCGCCCTGGATGACCGCGTCGGCCTTCTCCCGGTCGCGGGTGAGGAGCGCGTCCACCGCGATGTCCACCAGTTCCTCGGCGCGCGCCGACATCTCGGTCAGCCGCTGCTTGAGCATGGCGAGCTGCGCGTGAAAGTGTCGCTCCGAGACGTCGACGCCGGTCATCCAAACCTCCCCGTGATGTAGTCCTCGGTCCGCTTCTCCGAGGGGCTCGTGAAGAGACGCTCCGTGGGGCCGAACTCCACGACCCGTCCCAGGAAGAAGAACGCCGTCTCGTCCGACACGCGCGCCGCCTGCTGCAGGTTGTGCGTGACGATGACGATGGTCAACTCCGCCTTCAACTGGAACAGCAGTTCCTCGATCTTCTGCGTGGCGAGCGGGTCGAGCGCCGAACACGGTTCGTCGAGCAGGAGCACTTCGGGCCGGTTGGCCAGTGCCCGGGCGATGCAGAGCCGCTGCTGCTGGCCGCCTGACAGGCCGAGGGCGCTCTGGCGCAGGCGGTCCTTCACCTCGTCCCAGAGCGCCGCGCGGCGGAGCGCGCTTTCCACGATCGCGTCCAGCTCCGGCCGGGAGGGCCGGCCGTTGAGCGTGGGCCCGTAGGCCACGTTGTCGTAGATGGATTTCGGGAACGGGTTCGACCGCTGGAACACCATCCCCACCCGCTGTCGCAGGGTCACCACGTCGATGCCCGGCGCGTGAATGTCCTCGCCGTCGAGCCGGATGACGCCGGAGTGCCGCGTGTCGAGGATGACGTCGTTCAGCCGGTTGAGCGACCGGAGGAACGTCGATTTCCCGCAGCCGGACGGCCCGATCAGCGCCGTCACCGACCGGGGCCGGATCGCGAACGTAATGTCGTGCAGCGCCTGCTTGGGACCGTACCAGAAGTTGAAGCCGGCGGCTTCGACCAGGCCCGTCGCGGCGTGGTCCGCTCCCGATTCCCCGTTCCCCGTTCCCCAGTGCCGCCCCGGTGTCACCCGAACCGTCCGGTGATGTAGGCCTCGGTACGCGGATCCGACGGCGTCGTGAACATCGCCGGCGTGGCGGCCGTCTCGACCAGTTCGCCCAGGAGCATGAAGGCCGTCCGGTCCGAGACGCGCGCGGCCTGCTGCATGTTGTGCGTCACGATCACGACCGTCACGATCCCCCGGAGCTGGTGGACGAGTTCCTCCACCTTCTGGGTGCTCAGGGGATCCAGCGAGGCGGTCGGCTCATCGAGGAGGATGACGCTCGGCCGCGTGGCGAGCGCGCGGGCGATGCAGAGCCGCTGCTGCTGGCCGCCGGACAGGGCCGTGGCCGAATCGCGCAGCCGGTCCCTGACTTCCTCCCACAGGCCGGCCCGACGCAGGGACTCCTCGACGATCTCGTCCTGCCGCCGGCGCGTCGGGCGCTCGGCGGCGATCGCGCGGAGCCCCGCCGCCACGTTGTCGCGGATGGACATCGTGGGGAAGGGCGTCGGCCGCTGGAAGACCATGCCGATCCGGCGGCGCACTTCGATGGGATTGACGCCGCGGCCGTACAGATTGCGCCCGTCGAGCAGGACCTCGCCCTTCACGCTGGCCAGCGGAACGGTCTCGTGCATCCGGTTGAGGCAGCGGAGCAGCGTCGACTTGCCGCATCCCGACGGGCCGATGATCGCCGTCACCTGGCCGTCGAGGAAGTCGATCGAGACATCGCGCACGGCCCGGTGAGCGCCGAAGAAGGCGTCGAGCCCGCGCACCGAGATACGGGGACGCGGCGGCGCCCCGGACGGCGCGACCCTGCCGGCGAGCGGCGGTGCGACCACGACGTCAGTCACCGGCGCCGGCTCCATGGCGTGAGCGGGTCACGAATCGGGCCAGGAGACTGATGACGAGCACGAGGCCGATGAGGACCAGCGAGCCGGCCCACGCCAGCCGGTGCCACTCGTCGTACGGCGACTTGGCGTACTCGAAGATCTGGTGCGGGAGCGCCGCGATGGGCTGGTCGAGGGCCACCGACCAGAAGTTGTTGCCGAACGAGGTGAAGAGGAGCGGCGCGGTCTCGCCGGCGATGCGGGCGATGGCCACGAGCGCCGCGGTCACGATGCCGGGGAGCGCGGTCCGGAGGACGATGACGAGCGACGTCCGCCACCGCGCGTATCCCAGGGCGAGGGCGGCCTCGCGCAGGGAGGTGGGGACCGTCCGGACCATTTCCTCGGTGGCGCGGGTGACCAGCGGGATCATCATGGCGCCCAGGGCCACGCCGCCGGCCAGGGCGGAGAAGTGGCCGACCGGCCTGACGAGAAAGTGCCAGGCAAAGATGCCCATCACGATGGACGGCATGCCGTTCAGCACGTCCGAGAGAAAGCGCACGCTGGTGGCGAGCCGCGCCCCGCGCTGTTCGGCGAGGTACAGGCCGGCCCCGATGCCCACGGGCAGGCCGATCGACGCGGCAATGCCGACGAGAATCAGCGTTCCCACGAAGGCGTTGGCCATGCCGCCCCCGTCCTCGCCGACCGGCTTCGGCATGCTGGTGAAGAACGCGAGATCGATGGACGAGGCCCCCTCGCGCAGGAGGTGGATCAGGAGGAGCACGAGCGGGAGCGTGGCGGCCAGCGCGGCGAGCCCCAGCAGCGCGCCCATGACGGCGTTCTTCGCCCGGCGCCCGCGGAGCGACCGGCGGCGCGGC
>JABWBJ010000263.1 GCA_013360595.1 Gemmatimonadaceae bacterium
ACTCGCGGGCCGTGCTGAACCGGTCGGCCGGGAGCTTCTCCAGGGCCCGCGCCACCGCGAGCTCGATGTGCTCCGGCACCGCCGGTCGCGATGCCCGCACGCCGTGCGGCCGCTCGGTGAGCAGCCGGGCAATGATCGCCTGCGACGTGTTGCCCAGGTGCGGCGGCTCGCCGGTCAGCATCTCGTACAGGATCGCGCCGAGCGAGTAGATGTCCGTGCGGCCGTCGATGACGCGGTCGCCGGTGGCCTGCTCCGGGCTCATGTACTGCGGGGTGCCGAGCGAGAGCCCCGTCTGCGTGATCCGGTTCCCGCCGGCGTTGCTGACGGCGAGCGCGATGCCGAAGTCGGCAACCACGGGCTGCCCCGCCTGAAGCAGGATGTTCTCCGGTTTGAGGTCGCGGTGGATGACGTGATGCGCGTGCGCGTAGTCGAGCGCGTTCGCCACCGCGACCGCCATCCGCACGGCCTCGTCGATCGGCAGCTGCTTCTCGCGGTCGAGGCGCGCTCGCAGCGACTCCCCCTCCACGAACGGCATCACGTAGAACAGCAGTCCCCCCGCCTCGCCGGAGTCGAACAGCGGCAGCAGGTTCGGATGCTGGAGGTTCGCCGTGACCTTGATCTCGGCCAGGAAGCGCTCGACGCCCAGCACGGCGCCGAGCTCCGGGTTCAGCACCTTGAGCGCGACGGGGCGGTCGTGACGGACGTCCTGCGCGAGGTACACGGTCGCCATGCCACCGGCGCCGATCTCGCGCTCGATGCGGTACCGGTCAGCGATGGCGGCGGTGAGGCGTTCGATCACGTCGAGAATCCGGGGCAGGGCACCACGGCCAAGAATAGCCTCCGGCCCCCCGGCCCGTGAGGCCGCGGGGATCGATCGTCCGGCACGCCAGCACGGCGAACGTGAATGCCACGCCGACGACGGCCCCAACGCCCAGCCTCAGCGCTCGGCCGCGAACCCCGTCAGCAGGAGAACCGACGGCTCTGAAAGCAGAACTCGGCCGTATCACTGGCGCCCCAGCGATCGCGTGCGATCGCGAGGACGAGGGCGCCGCTCAGGCCGCGAAACGTCGCGGTCAGCCCGCTGGACTGCAGGTCCGGCATCGGCACGAGGCTATCACCGTTGAAGACCCGGCCGAACCACACCACCGTAACGGAGTCCCCATCGGGGTCGATTGGCGCCAGTATCCGCAACTCGTTCTTCGCGCCAGTGCGCGACCCGAAGTTGTCGTACTCGTAGCTCACCGACGTCGAGACGTTCCCGGGAATCCGTGGAGGCGCGTTCAACCGCCACGTCCCTTTCTCGAGCAGGAACTGCCCCTGGCGTCGAAGCACGGCGGCCGTGTCGCACTGCGGTGGATCGAGCGCTCGTGTGGCGCGGAGCCGTTGCAGCAGCTCGGTGAACTCGCCGTGCCGGAACTCGAGATCGGCCGCCAGATACCGGACGCTGTCCGACGCCACCTCCTTCAGCGGCCCGGCGTCGGCGAAGACGATACGACACAGCGCTCCGCGCAGCAGGTAGCCGTCGTCGCGCGGTTCCAGCGCAAGCCCGAGGCGGGCTCCCTCGGGCGTGAGGCTCACCCGCAGGGGCCGGTTCGACCTGATGTCGCCCGCGGTCAGCGTGACGAGCCCGAGCCGCTCGAGGTCGAGCGCGTCATCGCCCGGGGAGTATCCGCCGAGGTACCGCACATACTCCACGGCCGTGCCAGGCGCGGTGGCCTCCCGGACGAGCTGAGCGGCGTCCTCGTTGCTCAGACCCGCGCATTCGGCGGCTGCCAGCAGGAGCGGGAAGGCGGAGATGCACGGCCTGATCGTGGCCTCCCGTGATTCAGAATTCACCTCTTATCGGGCGCGCGGGACAAGCGTGACACCGCCCGGCGTCGCCGCGACCCGGGGCCCTTCGGCGTTCCGCCACCGGTGGCGGGAGCCGGCGTCGCGGGCGAGCTTAGCGGTCGCGGGCGGCGTCGCCCGAGCCCACCCGATCGCCGAATGACCGAATCTGCCAACCCCGGCGGTGCGACCCTGGCCCGGGAGATGGGCCTGAGCGGCCTCGTGGCCACCGGCGTCTGCGCCATGGTGGGCGCGGCGATCAACGTCATCCCGTTCATGATCCAGCGGAACGTGCCCGGCATCGGCGCCAGCGTCCTCCCTGCCTACCTGCTGGGCGCGATTCCCGCGCTCTTCGCCGCCATGGCCTACGCCATTCTGGCCTCCGCGATGCCGCGTGCCGGCGGGAGCTACGTCTACGCCAGCCGGGCCCTGAGTCCGTACCCGGGATTCGTCGCCAGTTTCTCGCAGTGGTTCAGCCTCTGCATTGCGATCGGCGTCGTCGCGTACCTGCTGGTGCCGTTCATCCGTGACGTGGCGGTCGCGGCCGGCGCATCCGGCCTGGCGGCGGGCCTCGAATCCGGCGCGGCCCGGTTAGGCATTCCGCTCGCCGTCCTCTGGACCTTCGTCGGCGTCAACCTCCGCGGGATCGGCGCCTATCAGCGCACGGTGGTCCCGCTGATGTTCCTGACGCTCTTCCTCGGCGCGCTGGTGATCGTCGCCGGGTTCTCCTTCGGTCACGCGGACTTCATCCGTGCGGTCCCCGAAGCCGCGGCCGCCGTGGCCGCGGCACGCACGCCGGCCGCAGCCCCTCCGCAGATCGTCCTCGCCTCCGTCCTGCTCTTCTCGAGCTTCATCGGCTTCGACACCATCGCGCAGGCGGGCGGCGAAGCGCGGGACGCGGCCCGGACGGTGCCGCTCGCGATCGGGATCGCGATCGTGGGCGTGGCCGCGTTCTACTTCCTCTTCACCGCGGCGGTCTACCACGCCGTCCCCTGGCCGTGGGTCGCCGAGCAGGCGCGCGGGCAGGACCTCACGGCGCCCGGTCTCCTGGCGCCGCTGCTGCCCCGGCCCCTCACGGTGCTGATGGTGTCGGGCGCCGCCGTCGCCCTGATGAAAGACCTCCCCGCCATGCTCCTCGGCACCTCGCGACTCATGTTCGCCTGGGCCGAAGACGGGATCTTCCCGGCCGCGGTGGCGCGCGTCCATCCCGTGCGCCGCACGCCTGACGTGGCGGTGATCGCCAGTGGCGGGATGGCGACCGCCGGCATTCTCGGCAGCCACCTCGCCGGCGACTTCTTCCTCGGCGTGGACATCCTCGTCATCTCGATGCTCATCAACTTCCTGCTGATGAGCCTCGCCGTCCTGACCCTGCCGGGACGGAGTCCGGCGCTGGCCGCCGCGGTGCGCGTCGTTCCGGGGCGGAGCGCGCAGGTTGCCCTCGCCTCCGCGGGTGTGATCGTGATCGGCCTGTTCCTCGCGGTGCACGTCTGGCGCGACCTGCGGGCCGACACGGCCTGGTACTTCCGTTCCACCGCGCTCTGGGTGGTCATGCTGGCCGCGGCCAGCGCGATCTACTGGCGCGAGCGGAGGTTACTCGTCAGGCGCGGCGTCGATGTCGCGGCCCGGTTCTCGACCCTTCCACCGCAGTAACCCGCCGGTGCCCGATCTCGTCGAGCGGTACCAGCTGGCCCCGGGTCTCAGCGTCTCGCGCGTCATCACCGGGCTCTGGCAGGTGGCCGACATGGAGCGCGACGGCCAGCCGCTCGACGTGGCCAGGGCCGCGGCCGCGATGGCGCCGTATGCGGACGCGGGGCTCACGACGTTCGACATGGCCGATCACTACGGCTCGGCGGAGGTCATCGCCGGCCATTTTCGCGAGACCCGCGAGCGCGGGGTGGACTGCCAGCTCCTGACCAAGTGGGTCCCCGAGCCGGGGCCCGTGACGCGCGACCAGGCGCGGGCGGCCGTGCTCCGCGCCTGCGAGCGCCTGCGGACGGAGCGCCTGGATCTGCTGCAGTTCCACGCCTGGACGTACGCGCATCCCGCCTGGCTGGATGCGCTCGCCTGTCTGCAGGAACTGAAGGACGAGGGGCTCATCGGCCGGCTTGGCGTCACGAACTTCGATACGGCCCATCTGCGGATCGCGGTGCGCAGCGGCATCGAGCTGGTCTCGAACCAGGTGTGCTGCTCGTTGCTCGACCAGCGAGCGGCCGGGCGCATGACGGCCTTCTGCGCCGAGAACGGCATTGCGCTGCTCGCCTATGGCACGCTCGCCGGCGGCTTCCTGTCCGACCGCTGGGTCGGCGCGCCGGAGCCGGCGGGCGGCGAGCTCACCACCTGGTCGCTGATGAAGTACAAGCGGTTCATCGACGCGGCCGGCGGATGGGGCGCGTACCAGAGGCTCCTCGGCGCTGCGCGCGGT
>JABWBJ010000264.1 GCA_013360595.1 Gemmatimonadaceae bacterium
GGGACGCCGGGGAAGCGGCATCCGCCAGCCTGCGCGCCGTCCAGCTGGCCGGCGAGCACCAGGTCACGGTGGCGACCGCGGTCGACCGCCTCGTGAGCGCCAAGGGCATCGTCGCCGAGTCGTCGGCCCAGTTCGGCGACCTGCAGCAGGGCGCGCGCCGGATCACCGAGTTCATTCAGGTCATTCGCGACCTGGCGGACCAGACCAACCTGCTGGCGCTGAACGCGGGCATCGAGGCGGCGCGCGCTGGGGAGGAAGGGAAGGGGTTCGCGGTCGTCGCCGAGGAGATCCGCCGGCTCGCCGCGCAGAGCGCCCGGGCGTCCGAGGACGCCAACACGATTCTCACGGGGTTCGCGTCGCAGACGGACCGCGCCACGCGCCAGATGGAGCGCGGCCGCGACATGCTGGGCGACGTCGAATCCCTGGCCGCGTCGGCCATGAAGGCCCTGGCCACCATTCTCGAGGCGAGCCAATCAGCGGCGGACTGGTCGCGGCGGATCGCCGAGGGCGCCCACGAACAGGAACGTTTCGTCGGCGCAGCGCGGGACCGCGCCGGGCGCATCGACGAAATCTCGCGCCGGAATCGCGACGGCTCCGATGAAGTCTCCCGGTCGGCGGCCGAACAGGCCGGTGCGCTCCAGGAGCTGGAACTCGCGACCCGCGAGCTGCGTGAGCTGGCCACTCGGCTGGCGGACCTGACGAGGCGGCTGACCAGAATCGAACGCTGACCGCGACGGACGAATCGACCGGGGACAGCGCCGGCGAACCCGATGCTACCTTACTGACCGTGTCCGAACCGACCTCCGCTGCGGTGATCCTCCCGCCCTGGGCTCGCGTGAGCGAGCGCCGGCTCGCCCACATCGAGCGGGTCACCGCGCTGCTCGATCAATGGGCCGTCGAGCTTCGCCTGCCCGAGGGGGAAGCTCGCGACTGGCACGACGTCGGCGCCTGGCACGATGCGCTGCGCGACGCGGACGAACCCGAGCTACGGGCGTGGGCCGGCGATGCGCCGTGGCCGCTGTCGGTCCTGCATGGACCAGCGGCGGCCGCGCGCCTGGCGCGGGAGGGTGAGCGGCGCGCGGAAGTCCTCGAGGCCATTCACTGGCATACGCTGGGGAATCCCCGCTGGGGACGCACGGGCCGCGCCCTGTACATGGCCGACTTCCTCGAACCCGGCCGCCCCTTCGCGCGCGCCGAACGAGCCTTCCTGGCGCGGCACCTGCCGCACGATTTCGACGGCGTCTTCCGGCAGGTCGTCCATCTCCGGCTCGAGTGGACGCTGCGCGAAGGCAAGCCGGTCTTCCCCGAGACGGCCGCCCTGTGGAACCAGCTGCTCTGAAGCGCGCCGCGGCCGGCGCCGGTGCGCTCGTGGCTCTCGCCCTGGGGGTGCTCCTCTTCCGTGGCGGCGGCCTGACGCCACCCGGCCGCGTGAGCGTTCTCGTGCCTGACGACGTCCGGGTCACGGTGGAGGTCCTGAACGCCTCCGGCATCCGCGGACTGGCACGCCGCGCCACGTTTGCCCTGCGCGACGCGGGGTTCGATGTCGTCCGCTTCGCCAACGACACGGGTCGCCGCGACAGCACCCTGGTCCTCTCCCGGTCCGGCAAGGACGACTGGGCCCACCTGGTGGCGAAGGCCCTGGGAGGGGCGCGCGTCGAGGCGCGCCCGGATTCCTCACGCTACCTGGACGTCACCGTGCTGCTGGGCGCCGACTGGCGGCCGCCGACGAAGCCGTTCCGCCCGTAGCTGGCCGCAGGCGGCGGCGATGTCGAGGCCGCGGCTCTTCCGCACGGCAACCTCGATTCGAGCGCGCTTCAGTTCGGCGGTGAATCGCCGCATCGCGGCCGGCGACGATCGCGTAAACGATCCCGCGCCGCCGGGATGGAGCGGAATCAGATTCACGAACGCCCCGCACTCCTTCGCCAGTCGGCCCAGCGCGATGGCGTGCTCCAGGGCGTCGTTCACGCCGCCGAGCATCACGTACTCGAAGGTGACGCGGCGCTCGAAGCGCTTCGCCGCCTCGATCACCGCCGCCAGCGGGTACTTCACGTTCACCGGCATCAGCGTCCGGCGCAGCGCATCCGATGGGGCGTGGACGGAGATCGCGAGCCGGAACTGCTCGGGCCGCCGCGCCAGCGCCTCGATGCCGGGAAGCACGCCCACGGTCGACACCGTGATGTGGCGCGCGCCAAGTCCGAACCCGTCCGGCGCGTTCAGGATCGTGAGCGTCGTGTCCACGGCGCGCCAGTTCATCAGGGGCTCGCCCATGCCCATGAACACGATGTTCGTCGGCCGGATGGGCGGATCGAGGAGCGCCAGCTCCCGCACCTGACCGGCGATCTCGAAGGCCTCCAGGTTTCGCGCGAAGCCCATCGCTCCCGTGGCGCAGAAGGCACACTGGAGCGCGCATCCGGCCTGCGATGAGATGCAGAGCGTGACCCGCTTGCCGTCGGGAATCGCGACCGTTTCAATGGCCTGGCCGTCGGCGAGCCGGAACAGGAACTTCCTCGTTCCGTCGGCCGAGATGCGGTCGGTGTCGATCGAGAGCCGGGGCAGCACGAACGCACTCGCCAGGCGCTGCCGGAGTTCGCGCGGCACGTCGCTCATGGCCTCGAAATCGGGTGCCGGCTTCTGCCACAGATGCCGCAGGACCTGACGAGCGCGATAGGCCGGCTCGCCGGCGTCGTTCATGAAGCCAGCCAGACGTTCGAGGGCGGCCCCCGGGGCCAGGTTCAGCAGGTTGGGTCGCGCATCCCCGGGCGAGGCAGAAGCCCTCGGCGTTCCCCGCTTCGCCACCACGTCGCCACGGCGTGAACTCCTGCTATCGAACTCTTTGTCAGACATGCACTTAAGCTATCTGAGCTTAACCTGCCCCGCAACGTGGCCGCCTACCCGGGAAGCGCCGATGGCCCTAGATTACCACCCCCGCATGTCGCCACTCGAGCCCAGCCCTCGCGTCGTAAGTCTTGGCGCTGTCACCGCTTGAATGAGCGCACCCGTTCACATGGACCGCGAGCAGCCCGTGTTCGCCATGGGCCGCCGCCAGTGACGGGCCGGTGACTCCCTCGGCGTAGACGTTCGACCGCCGATTCACCGCCGATTCGACCGCCCGTTGCCACACGCCATTCCACTCCCATTCACCCGCGAGTCTGGAGAGATCGTGCCCGAGGAAGCCCCACTGTCCACCGCACTTCGAACGCATCAGTGCGGCGTCCTGCGACTGACCCATGTCGGCCAGCCGGTTCGCCTCGGTGGATGGGTGCACCGCAGCCGGAACCTCGGTGGACTGGTGTTCGTGGACCTCCGCGATCGGGCCGGGATCGTTCAGGTCTCCTTTGACCCCCGGCACTGCGGAACGGAGGCCATGGCGGTGGCGGAGCGCCTGTCGGTCGAGTCAGTCGTGCTCGTCGAAGGCGAGGTCGTGGCCCGCCCCGCGGAGGGGCGGAATCCCGAACTGGCTACCGGCGACGTGGAGGTGCGCGGCGCGTCGATTCGCGTCGTGGGTCCCGCCGTCACGCCGGCCATTCCCGTGGCGCGCGGCAAGGGGGAGAAGCTCGCCGCCGAGGAGCTCCGCCTGAAGCACCGGGTGCTCGACCTCAGGCGACCGGAACTCCAGGACAACCTCGTGCTGCGCCATCGGCTCATGCAGCGCGCGCGGGCCACGATGTCGGCCATGGGCTTCGTGGAGGTCGAGACGCCGATCCTCACCAAGCCGACGCCCGAGGGCGCTCGCGACTATCTGGTCCCCAGCCGGGTTCACCCCGGCGAGTTCTACGCGCTCCCGCAGTCGCCGCAGATCTACAAGCAGCTGCTGATGATGGCGGGCATGGACCGGTACTTCCAGATCGCGCGCTGCTTCCGTGACGAGGATCTCCGTGCCGACCGCCAACCCGAGTTCACGCAGCTCGACGTCGAAGCCAGTTTCGTCGAGCAGGACGATGTCCTGCGGGCGATCGAGCAGGTGCTGGTGGCCATCTGGGACGAGGGCGGAGTGAAGGTGCGCGCGCCATTCCCCCGTCTCAAATGGCGCGACGCCATGGAGCGCTTCGGCGTGGACAAGCCCGACCTGCGCTACGCCCTGGAGATCAGCGATCTCACCGGCTTCCTGGGCGATGATGCCGCGCCGTTCGTGCGCGAGGCCGTGGCCGCGGGCGGACGGGTGCGGGGCCTCGTCGTGCCGGGAGCGGCCGATGTCTCCCGCAAGGAGCTCGACGGCTTCGGAGCCGCGGCC
>JABWBJ010000265.1 GCA_013360595.1 Gemmatimonadaceae bacterium
AGTCCGCGCGCCGGTGGGGTGAGCGCGCGGCTGATTCGCGGATGGCCGCCCGGCAGTGCGCGCGCCGCCGGTCCGTGGGGCGGCGCGCCGGGAAGGAAGATGCCCGGGTCGTCCGGCGGGCGCGTGCGCACGGCCGGATCCCTGATCCCGGTGTGACAGCTCCGGCAGTCCACGGCATCCGCCTTCCACGTGTGCGCGCCATGGCAGGCGCCGCAGGTCTGCAGGCGATGCCGGCCGAGGTTGCGGTGCATCGCCGTGAGCGTGTCGGACTGCGCATGGCATCCCGAGGTCGCACAGGACTGGAAGGCGCCGTCGGGCGTGGTCTGCACGTGCGGGTTGTGGCACGTGCCGCACTTCGCCTCGTGGGGCTCGTTCTCCGGCCGGAAACGGCCCATCCGCTCCCGCATCTCATGGCAGCCGAGGCACTGCTCATCCGTCGGCGTGAGCGCGGCGCGGGAGGAGTCGATCGGATTCCCCTCGGTCGCCGCGACCGTGAACTCGTGGCAGACCGTGCAGTGAAGGTCCGTCTGCTCCGCCATCGCGCCCAGCTCGACCTTCACGTCGTCGTGGCAGCCCGATTGCGCGCACGTCTCGCTCACCGGCTTGAAGCGGTGCACTTCCTGCCCGTGGCACGTGGTGCACTCCAGCTTCGACATGGCGGGCGACCGCGGATTCAGATGCACCTGGTGGCCGGCGGTGGCGGAGATGCGCTGCCACGTGCTGTCGGGATCCCGCTGGATGTGGCACTCGGAGCAGATCACGTTGGGCACCGTGCGGTGCGCCGGGATCCTGTCCGGGCGTTCCGTCACCTGCACGTAGAGCTCCTTCATGCTCGCGAAGATCGACTGCCGGTGGCAGTCGTGGCATCCCAGCTTCGCGTGCTCGCTGGTCCCGAATCGCTGGAACGGCTCCCCCATGATGTGGCAGCCGGCGCAGAACTCGTTGTCGTGCATCATGTAGTGCCACGACCATGTGCCGGCGAATCCCGCCCCGGCGAGCACGACGAGACAGGCCGCGGCGAAGCCCATCTTCCAGGCGCGGGATCTGGCGGTGAACCAGGTCGCAATCGACCGGCGGTGCTTCCAGCCCAGGAACGCCAGCAGAAGCGCGACGGCCGCCGCCAGGAACACGCCGCCGATCTGCACCCACTGCGGAACCGTGTTGAACAGGAACCGGACGACGATGAGCGCCGGGCTCGGCAGCGGCGACGAGACCGCGATGGAATCGGCGGCGAGCGTATCGGCGGCGCTCGCGCCCTGCTGCGCGACGAGAGAAGCGGTACTCAGCATCCAGATCATGACGATGGCCGCCTCGAAAGGACCGTCCGGAGCGAAACCTGGCACGAAATGAAGCGGAGCGGATGGGCCGGCTGACGCCGGTCCATCCGCCCCGGTGCTACCTTAACCGCCTTCGCATCAGCGCGTCGTGGGCGTCGTGATGCGTACCCGCTTGACGTCCGCCGGCGTCGGGGCGAGCCCCGGCGGGATCGGAATGCCATACGTCTGGTTGAGCGCCACGCCGCTGTAGCGGAGCAGCGTCTTGACGAGGAACGGGTTGTGGACCTCCGACCCGTGCATCTTCGCCATCTCGGAGTTGAACTTCGCCCCGCGCCCGGCCGTCACCTTGCCGGCGCCGAACTGGTTCGACGGGACCTGCGCGATCATCCCGTCGAGCAGCGTGGTCAGCCCCGCGACGTCGTTCCCGGCGCTGATGAACGCCGAGCGCGCGTTGAGCTCGGAATTGCCGTGGCACCCGCCTGAGGCGCAGGCCTTGAACGAGCGGCCGGTGACCGTGCACGACTGCGAGTCGGTCGGGCGGCCGTTCGCGTCCACGCACGGGATGGGAAGCCACCGGTGTCCGACAACCGTCACCTGGAACTGGCCGGTCGTCTTGTCGTTCACATTGTAGCGCTGCACGTGGCACGTGGCGCACAGCTTGGGATTCGCCGACGAACCATGGGTGGACTGCGTTTCGATGAACTCGATGCCCGGCGGCCACCAGCCGGCGGTCCCGAACACGAGCGGGCCGTGCGGCGCGTGCGGCGAGTCCCGTGAGCCGGACCAGTCGGGCGTCGACCGCCGGTTGTGGCACTTCGCGCAGAGGTTGGACTCCGCATCGGTCGCGTCCACCGCGTACCGCAGCTGCTTCGGGTGCTCCGAGCCGTGCGGATCATGGCAGACGACGCACGTCACGCCTTCCGCGGTGGCAATGACGTTCCCCTTCGTCTTCTCCTCGTAGTTGGTGTTGACGCCCCAGCTCGCCAGGACGTCCTGTCCGATGTGGCACCCCTTGCAGGCCGCGCGCGGCCCGAACGGGATGTCCGGCGCGGTGGCGGTGGCGCCGTTGTACCCGCGCGTGTACGAGGTCGCGTGCCGCGAGGACCGCCACTCCTCCACGAACGGGTTGTGCGTGCCCGTGTGACACTCGGCGCAGCCGTTGGTGACGCCGGCGCCCGTGTCGGCATGGACCGACGCCAGCATCTGGCCGCGGGCGGGGGCCGTCACGTGGTCCAGCCCGGGGCCGTGGCAGCTCTCGCACTGGACGTCGTGATAGCGGACATCCTTCGTGCTGTTGTACGCCACGTTGGCGTCGGTGACCTTGTTCCCCTTGTTGCTGACGGTGTGGCACCCCTCGCAGGTGGCGGCGGCATATCCGCTCCCCTGCAGCGTCGCCCAGGCGTCACTGTGGGCCGTCTGCGACCACTTGCCCTGCTGGGTGACGTGGCAGTTGCCGCAGACCGTCTTGTTGGTGGCGGTGTCGCTGTACCCGAGGAAGTTCGCCGCGGCCGCCGGCGGCGCCACGAAGGCCGGCCCGTCGCGGTAAACGATCTTCTCGTCCACACAGGCCCCGGCGGCCACCACCACCGCTGCCAGCGCCGAGATCCACCACCCCTGCCTAACGTTGGACCGCATACCCGTGTCCTCCACGGTGATCGATTCTGGCTGGGACACCCCGAACGAGCCGGGCGGCTCCGTAATCGTACGTAGGGCCACCCGCTGGTCTGGAACCTTGGCGCGCGGCCGGCGCCGGAAAATCGGGTATTCCCCGACCACCTTTTCGGTAAACCCGCACCCGGCCGTCAGATGCGCGGCCGGGGAGGGCGCCTCAGCCTCCGGTATCCGACCCGCTCGAAGCGGCCGTCGTCCAGCGCCGCACCTGCCGCCAGACAACGGCCCCGCCCGCCAGAACCGCAATCAGCGGAACGAGATACACGATCAGGTTGAATCCTTCCGCCCTGGGCGAGAGCAGGATCCATTCGCCGTATTTGGCAACGAAGTACGCCCGAACGTCATCAGGCGTCTTCCCCGCCCGGAGCTGGTCGCGAATGACCGACCGCATCTCCTGCGCGAGTTCCGACGGCGAGTCCTGAATGGAGTTCCCCTGGCAGACCGGGCATCGCAGCTCGGACGCGAGCCGCGTGGTCGTGGCCTCGAGCGCAGAATCCGCGACGGCGGGGGGGGGCTGCGTGGCGGCCTGCTGCCGTGCCGCGGCAGGGGACATCACCGCGGCAGACGCCGATGCCGGCGCGGCCGCGAGCGCCACGCCAGCGGCCAGCAGCCTCGGCATCACGCGGTGCAGCACCCGGCTCACGGAGTCCCGGACGGCAGGGCCAGCAGCGAGTCCAGCTTCTGCGACAGCAGGCGCTCGGTGATCGGACCGATGTGCTTGTACGCCACCCGCCCATCCCGCGTGACCAGGAACGTCTCCGGCACGCCGTAGAGCCCGTAGTCGATGGCCGTCCGGGTCCGCGGATCCAGCAGCGACGGGTAGGACTGCCCGCCCATCTCCTGAATCCAGCGCAGGCCAAAGGCCTCCTGATCGTTGTACAGCAACCCGTAGAAACGGACGCCCTTGTCGTAGTAGGCCTCGGCCGCACTGGAGAGGTCGCGGTGCTCGTCGCGGCACTGCAGGCACCAGGACGCCCAGAAGTTCAGCACGACGACCTGCCCCGCGTGGTCCCCCAGCCGCACGGTGTCGCCGACCTGGAGCGCGAGCCGCCCTTCGCCCGGCGCGAACACCTCGAGCGCGAACGGGGGCGCCGGCTTCCCCGGCAGCGGCGAGTCGATCGCCTTCGGGTCTCTCGTCAGGCCGAAGGCGAGCAGTCCGATGATCGGCAGCGACACACCGACCGCAAGGGTCGCCCGCTTCCAGTTCATCGCACGGCCTCCTCGACCACGGCCGGGCGCGCCACCGGCGGCGCGGCGCGCACGCGGGCCG
>JABWBJ010000266.1 GCA_013360595.1 Gemmatimonadaceae bacterium
GTCGCCGTCGGCGACGCGACCGGGGACGCGCTGCGCGACCGACTCGCGGCGCGTGTTCGGAACCTGCGGACCGGACCGTCGAATGCGCCGGGCATGGACATGGGCCCGCTGGTCACCGCGGCCCATCGCGATCGCGTTGCGGGCTACGTGGCGCTGGGCCTCGAGGAAGGCGCCGAGCTGGTCGTGGACGGCCGCGGCCTGACGGTCGCCGGCCATGAGCGGGGGTTCTTCCTCGGCGGATGCCTGTTCGACCGCGTCACGCCGGCGATGCGCGTCTATCGCGAGGAGATCTTCGGCCCGGTCCTCTGCCTCGTGCGCGTTGCCGACTTCGAGGAAGCCGTCCGCCTCGTGAGCGATCACGAATTCGGGAACGGCGCCTCGATCTTCACGCGCGACGGACGGGCCGCCCGCGAGTTCGCCGACCGCGTGCAGGCCGGAATGGTGGGGATCAACGTACCGATTCCCGTCCCGCTGGCGTTCTACTCCTTCGGCGGCTGGAAGGGCTCGGCGTTCGGAGACCACAACCAGCACGGCATGGAGGGCGTGCGATTCTTCACGAAGCTCAAGACCGTGACCACCCGTTGGCCCGAAGGGCGGGGGCGCGGCGCGGAGTTCACCATGCCGACCCTTGGCCTGACGCGTGACTCCTGATTCGTGACTCGGCAGGCCCATGCTCCGCCGTGCCGAGTCACGAATCACTGCCCACCGATCACCGCAGTTCCCTGAGCACGCCTCCCAGGATTTCCACGAGGTGATCCACCTGCCCCTTCTCGATGATGAGGGGCGGTGAGAGCGCGATGATGTCGGCCGTGACGCGAATCAGGAGTCCGGCCTCGTAGCAGGCGATCAGCGCGTCGAGCCCGCGCGACCCGGGCTTCTCGGCGCGGGGCTCGAGCTCGATCCCCGCCATCAGGCCGAAGTTCCGGATGTCGATCACGTTCCGGGCGCCGCGGAGCGAGTGCACCGCGTCCTCCCAGTATGGCGCGAGTGCCGCGGCCCGCTCGAACAGGCCCTCGTCGCGGTAGAGCTTGAGCGTGGCCAGGCCGGCGGCGCTCGCCAGCGGGTGCCCCGAGTACGTGTAGCCGTGGAAGAACTCGATCCCCTGCGCCGTCGCGTTGACGATCGTGTCGTAGATCTCGCGCCGCACGCCCACGGCCCCCATCGGGACCGCACCGTTGGTGAGGCCCTTCGCGACCGTCATCAGCTCCGGCATGACGCCGAACTTCTGCGCGCCGAACGGGGCGCCAAGCCGGCCAAACCCGGTGATGACCTCGTCGAAAATCAGGAGGATGCCGTGCCGGTCGCAGATCGCCCGCAGGCGTTCCAGGTACCCGGCCGGCGGCACGAGCACGCCGGTCGAGCCGGCCACCGGCTCCACGATCACCGCCGCGATCGTCTCCGCGCCGCGCTGCGCGACGATGTCCTCGAGGGCGTCCGCCAGGTGTGCCCCCTCCGCCGGCTGGCCGCGGGTGAAGAGGTTGCCGGCGATGCCGTGCGTGTGTGGCAGGTGATCGACCTGAGGCAGGAGCTGCGCGGCAAACGCCGCCCTGTTCGGCGCAATGCCGCCGACCGAGATCCCGCCGAATCCGACGCCGTGGTACCCCCGCTGCCGGCCGACGAACCGGACCCGCTCCGGCTGCCCCTTCGCGCGCCAGTAGGCGAGCACGATCTTGAGCGCCGAGTCCACCGCCTCGGAACCCGAGTTGGCGAAGAAGACGTGATCGATGTCGCCGGGCATCAGACGCGCCACCTCGGCCGCCAGATGGAACGACAGCGGGTGTCCCATCTGGAACGCGGGGGCGAAGTCGAGGTTGGCCGCGGTCTCGGCGATCGCGCGAACGATCGGCTCGCGGCCGTGCCCGGCGTTCACGCACCAGAGCCCCGCCGCGCCGTCGAGGATCGATCGGCCGTCGACCGACGTGTAGTACATGCCGTGCGATGCGCCCAGCAGCCTCGGGGCCTGCTTGAAGGCCTTGTTCGCCGTGAACGGCATCCACAGCTCCTCAAGGGACGTCGCGGCCTCGAGGACGAAGGATTCGGTGGCAGTCATTGGGGACGGGAAGCAGGGTGCAGAGTTCAGGAGGCGGTCGGCCCGCGGGTCGCCATCTCTCCGGTGTCGCCGGCCGGAATCATCTCCGGCGCTTCGGCGCGGTCTCGTTGCGCCAGCTCATGCTCCTCCTCGAGCTCCCGCTCGGCAACGGTGCGTTCGATCGCCTCGCTCTCGGCGCGATACCGGCGGTACCACTCGCGCGTGATCTCGCCGGCCAGTTCGCGGTTGCCGAGGCCGAACGCCAGCGCCAGACCGAAGGCGACGGCGCCGAACAGGATGGCGAAGGCCGTGGTGACGATGTCGGTGGCGATGCCCAGTTCCTGCAGCGCCATGAAGACCGAGAGCATGATCACGCCGAGCCGGCCCACGCGGGCCAGCGTCGGGGCCCCTTGCACCGCCCCGGCCGAGGCCATGATCAATCCGCCGGTGAACCGGCCCAGCACGATCCCCGCGATCATGATGACGATCGCCGACATCAGGCTCGGCAGATACCCGACCAGTTCGGTGAACACGCTCGCCAGCGACTCCATGCCGAGCGCCGTCGCCGCGACCATGATGACGCCGAACATCAGGATCCAGAACAGCGTCTTGCCGATGACGCGCGTCGGATTGAAGTGGGCGCCGCCGCGCTCCACCGCCTCCATCACGCCACCCCGTTCCAGCGCCTGGTTCAGCCGGATGCGGTGGAGAAGGCGCTCGGTGCCCTGCTCGACCAGTTTCGCCAGGAGGTATCCGGCGAACAGAATGACCAGGGCGCCGAGCATCGCCGGGATGACTTCGGCGAGCTGGGCGAACGTCTCGCGCAGTCGTTCGAGGAAGGTCACTGGGGAGGCCGGAGCGGTTCGGAGGCCCGGGGAAAGGTACCGGGAGGGGATGACGCAGGGGAACAGGAATCCGGGCGAGGTCGGGCCCCCGCGCCCGCACCCGACCCGGCTTCGGGGCTTCGACGTGTGGCCTGGGGACTGTCGGGCCCACGAGCCCGCACCCGACGCTCCACGTGGACCTGACCCCTGAACCCCTCCACCCCGAACCCCGAACCCTGCCCCCTGTACCCTGGCCTAGTTCCTCGTCCCCCGCCTGCGATCGAACAGCACGCTCCGGCGGCACGACGGGCAGATCAGCCACTCCCGGCGCCGGGCGTAGCCGAGCCCGAACGACCCGCCCCCCACTTCCCGCGGGGACATCGCTACGCCGCACCGGGGACAGGCCGGCGTCTCGCCGCGCGCCGCCGCGTCGCGGACGGCTCGCTCCTCCTGCGCCGAGTACGGAGCGGCCTCGCTCACGCCTTCACGCTCTCGAGGAGGACGCGAACGTCGTCCGGGATGGGGACCGCCTGCCGCGTGTCGTAGTCGTAGTACACCTGCACCGTGCTCCCTTCGGCGATGACGCGGCCGTCGCGCGCGTCGGTGATCCGGAACTGCCAGATCCAGGACCGCGTGCGGATCTCGCGCGTGGAGATGTCCACCTCGAGCGGATCCCCGATCATGGCCGGCGACAGGAACCTGACCGTGGCCTCGGCGACCACGAACGGCGGATCGGGGTGTCGTTTCCAGACTTCGCGCCAGAGCAGGTGCTTGGCGATCTCGAAGTACGTGAGGTAGAAGGCGTTGTTGACGTGGCCCTTGGTGTCGTAGTCCGAATAGCGGGTTGCGAGCGGGAACTTCATCGGGCGATCCTCACGGTGACCTTGCCGAAGTGGGCGCCGGCGTCGAGGCGGGCGAAGGCGTCGGCCGCGTTGTCCAGGCTGTGCACGGAGTCGACGACCGGTGCCAGGCGGCCCGCCGTGAACTCCGCGACCACGGCGTCGTACTCGGCGTCGCTCCCCATCGTGGAACCCATCAGCGTCCACTGATTCCAGAACAGCCGCCGGATGTCCGTTTCGACGAGGGGGCCCGAGGTTCCGCCGCAGGTCACCAGGCGGCCCCGCCGGCCCAGCGCACCTAACGATTGCTGCCAGGTGGCGGTTCCGATGCTGTCGAGGACCACGGTGACGCCGCGTTTTCCGGTCCGGGCCCGGACCTCGCGGCCGATGTCGGTGCCGGGTGCCTGGTGCAGCAGCACGTCGGCGCCGAGCGAACGCGCCCGCTCGAGCTTCGCTTCGCTCCGGGACGTGACCCAGGTCCGCGCGCCCAGCGCCCGGCAGATGGCGAGGGCCATCTGCGCC
>JABWBJ010000267.1 GCA_013360595.1 Gemmatimonadaceae bacterium
GGGAGGTCTCGCAGGCGCCGATCGCCGCCACCCCGGCCAGTGCCGCCAGGGCACCCGCCAGCCGAGTGGCGACCCGCCTGGCCGCCGCCCCGAATAGCAGGGGAGGGACTCGAACCCTCGACCCCGGCATTATGAGTGCCGTGCTCTAACCACCTGAGCTACCCTGCCCTGGAATGGGCCTGAAGTCTAGTCCCGCCCACGACGGCCTCAAAGTCCCTCCGGACCGTGACCTGGCCTCCGGTGACCCGTCTGTAAGGGGATCATCGAACCTCCTGACACCTCCATGACTCCCCCGGATGACGCCGGCCAGCCGGCCGCCAACGACCCCGTCAGCGCCCTCGTCGGCGAGTTCATGGAAGAGAAACGACGCGAGCAGGCGGACGACACTTCGAGCTCGCGGACGCGTCGACGCAACCCGGGCGCCCTGGCCATCCTCGTTCTCGTTTGTGCCGCTGTGTGGGTCGCCCCATCGCTGATGCTCCCCCCCGCCCCCGAGCCAACGGCCGAAGAACTGGAGCGCGGCGCGCGCCTGAGCCTCTTCCTGACCGCCCTCGAGATCCGGCAGTACCAGGATTCCGCCCAGCGCCTCCCGGCCTCGCTCGCCGAACTCGGCACGAGCGAGCGCGGCATCGAGTATTCGGCGGCCGACTCGGTCTATGAGCTTTCTACGCGGGTCTCCGGCACGCTGCTCGTCTACAAGTCCACGCTCCCCGACTCGGTCTTCCTCGGCAACCTCCGCATCCGGGGGATCAGCTGATGCGACGCCGACAGGGATTCTCGATCATCGAGCTGCTGGTCACCATGACGGTGATCGGCCTGCTGACGCAGATCGCGGTGCCGCGGTACAGCGACATGAAGCGCCGCGCCACGGCCGCCTCGATCCTTGGGGACGTGCACGCCATCCGCATCGCGGCCTTCACGCACTACACCGAGGCGGGCTCCTTCCCACCGGCGAGCCCGGCCGGCCAGGCGCCGGCCCAGTTGGTCCAGTACCTGCCGTCCGGCTTCACCTTCACGCGCGCGGACTACTCGTACACCTGGCACTCGTGGCCCATGACCGTCGGCGGCCGGACGGAGACGCTCGTGGGTGTGACCGTCACCGTGTCCGACCCGAGACTGGCCACTCAACTGGTCCGATCCGCGGGCGCCGGCTTCATCCCCATCGTGACGGCCACCAGTGTGACCTTCCTGGTCAGCACCAGCTGAGGGCGTCATAACGAGAACGAGGCCGGCGCAAGCCGGCCTCGTTCTCGTTTCAGAGCAGTAGCGGGGGCGGGATTTGAACCCGCGACCTTCGGGTTATGAGCCCGACGAGCTACCAGGCTGCTCCACCCCGCGTCAGTGCCCGAAAGCTACCGCGCCCCGCCACGCGGTTCAAGCCGCCCGCCACCCTCTACCGGCGCCGGCGCCCCAGCGAGTCAGGGTCCAGAAACCGGAACAGCAGCTCGCCCTCGCGAACCATGCCGAAGTCCTCCCGGGCGATCCGCTCCTGGACCGCCGGATCGATCTCGATGGCGCGCCGGAGGGCTCGAAGCGAGTCCACGTCGCGGCGCAGCGAGTCGGCGACCTGCGACAGCTGCTGCAGCCGCTGCCGCTGCCGGAACAGGTCGATCGTGGAGAACTCACCGCCCTGCAGCGCGAAGTAGAGCGCCAACACCGCCGCCAGCCGGACCAGCCAGACTCTCTTCACCGCGACAGCCCGTAGATGGCGCCGCCCGGATACTCGGCCACGTCGCCAAGCTCCTCCTCGATCCGCAGCAGCTGGTTGTATTTCGCGACGCGGTCCGTACGGGACGCGCTCCCCGTCTTGATCTGCCCCGCGCCGCACCCGACGGCCAGGTCGGCAATGAACGTGTCTTCGGTCTCGCCGCTTCGATGCGAGATGATCGACAGGTAACCGGCGGACCGCGCGAGCTCGATCGCCTCGAGCGTCTCCGTCAGCGTGCCGATCTGGTTCACCTTGATCAGAATCGCGTTGCCGACGCCCCCTTCGATGCCGCGCGCGAGCCGCTCGGAGTTGGTGACGAACAGGTCGTCACCCACCAGCTGGCATCGGTCCCCCAGACGTTTCGTGAGAGCGGCCCAGCCATCCCAGTCGTCTTCGGCCAGGCCGTCCTCGATGCTCACGATCGGGTACCGCTCGAGCCAGCTCTCGTACAGGTCCACCATCCCCGCGGCATCCCGCGTGCCCGCCCCGCTCTTTCGGAACGTGTAGGAGCCGCCCGCGTACAGCTCCGAGGCCGCGCAGTCGAGGGCCAGCGCCACCTGCCGTCCGGGCTGGTAGTTGGCCGCCTCGATGGCCTCGATGATCACCTGCAGCGCTTCCTCATCGCTCCCGAGATCGGGCGCGAAGCCGCCTTCGTCGCCCACCCCCGTCGCCAGCTTGCGCTTCACCAGCACCTTCTTGAGCGCGTGAAAGACCTCCGCCCCCATGCGCAACGCTTCGGCAAATGACTCCGCGCCTGCCGGCACGATCATGAACTCCTGGAAGTCCACCGTATTCGTGGCGTGGGCTCCGCCGTTCAGGATGTTCATGAGCGGCACCGGCAGCGTTCGCGTGAGCGGCCCGCCGAGGTAGCGGTAGAGCGGCATCCCGCGATCCATCGCCGCCGCGCGGGCCACCGCCATGGAGACGCCGAGGATCGCGTTGGCGCCCAGCTTCCCCTTGTTGGGCGTTCCGTCGAGCTCGATCAACGCGTGGTCGATCTCCATCTGATCGCCAGGGTCCACGCCGCGCAGGGCCGGGGCGATCATCTCCTCGACATGCCGAACGGCGTTCCGGACGCCCTTCCCGAGGTACCGGCCCTTGTCCCCGTCGCGGAGCTCGAGGGCCTCGTGCTCGCCCGTCGACGCGCCGCTCGGGACTGCGGCGCGGGCGGCGATGCCGTTGTCGAGCAGTACGTCGACCTCGATCGTCGGATTCCCGCGGCTGTCGAGGATCTCGCGGGCGGTGACGTCCTGGATGGATGACATGAAGGGGGCGGGAATGGGAATGGGAATGGGGAACGGGGGGTCAGGGATTCGGGACCGGCTCTTCCACCACCGGGCGCGCCGACGACCGATCGCGCCTGCCACTCCCTCCGGAACTGATCACCCCGTATTCCTGCTCGAGCACCGTGGCCATGCGCCGCCAGCAGTCGTCGGCCAGCTGATCACGGGCTTCATACGTCAGGCCGGTCGTCGGGATCTCGTCCAGGAAATGCACGTGGACGGCCGCGGCGCGGATCCGGTTCGACCCTTTCGGCTGAACCTCTCGCGTGCCGTGGACGACCACCGGCACAACCGGCGCGGCCGCGGCGATCGCCAGCACGAACGGGCCCTTCTTGAACGGCCGGAGCGCATAGCTCTCGCCGCGGGTTCCCTCCGGGCAGACCACCACCGACGCGCCATCGCGAATGCCGCGGGCGGCCTCCTCGTACGACTGAAAGGCCGCCTTCCGGTTCTCGCGCTCGATCGGAATCGTACCGGCCCGGCGCGCCGCGGGCCCGAACAGGGGAATGCGAAAGAGCTCGGCCTTGGCCACGAAGCGGTATCGCGGCAGGATCGCCATCAGCGCGAAGATGTCGAACCAGCTGACGTGATTCGACACAAACACGCGGGGCGCCGCGGACGCCAGTCGGTCGCCACCGTGCAGGACGAGCCTGACGCCGGCCACCCGGAGCGCAATGCGCGCCCAGAGGCGCGGCCCCCAGTCATAGATCCCGCCGGGCCGATTCCGGACGCCAACGAGCCCCGCCACGATGACCAGCAGGGCCATGAAGGGCGTCACGACCAGCATCGTGAGCCACGTGATCAGCGTCCGCATCACGGCGAAAAGTGGTCGTAGCCCCGGGGCAGGTCAACGCGCTCGCCACGGCGCAGGAACTCCACCGCCGGACCGCCTTCACGCACGAGGCCGATCCGCGACAACGGAATTCCGTGTTCGGCCTCGAACGCCGCGCTCGACAACTCGTCAGGCGCCGCCACGAGGAGCTCGTACTCCTCGCCGCCGGCAGCCGCCCTGGCCGCCTCCACTCCATCCACCGTGCACAGCGCCTCCAGGTCGATCCGGAGCGTGACGCCGCTGGCCGCCGCCAGGTGCAGCGCGTCCGAGGACAGCCCGTCGGACAGGTCGATCATGGCCGTCGCCCCCCGCGACGCCAGCCAGCGCGCCTCGGCGATCCTGGCGTCCGGATGCGCGAAGCGATGCCGGTGGTC
>JABWBJ010000268.1 GCA_013360595.1 Gemmatimonadaceae bacterium
CGTTCATCACCACCGCCCCGATCTCGGCGGTGGACATCTCTTTCTCCGCGCGGTCCTGCAGCGCCACCTCGATGCGATCGGCAATGCCCTCGAGCGCAAGCGTAAGGAAGAGGCACTGCATCGCAGCGAGGTCCGCTTTCGCGAATTCGCCGACCGCATGCGCGCGGCGCTCCCCGACCTGTCGGGGGGCGGCATGCTGGCGCTGGACGTGGCCGGCGCGTCCGAGTTCGGCAGTCTGATCGGCCGCGAGGGGCGGATCGTGCGCGTGGAGCTGTCGGCGCGGACGTACGACGAAGCGGCCCGCTGGGCAGACTCGGCCCGGACCCTCATCAAGCGACTTCCGTCGCTGGCCGACGTGCGCGATGCCCAGGAGGGGATGCAGCCGCTGGTGGAGGTGACGCTGGCCAGGGACCGGATCGCCGAACGCGGGCTGTCGATCCAGGCGGTGTCGAACGCCGTGGCCGGCGGCCTGGGCGGCGTGTCGGCGACGGAGTTGCGCGAGACCGACCGCCGCACGCCGATCTCCGTTCGTTATGCGGGGAGCGCCAACGAGGACCTCGCGGAGGCCCTGAAGGCGGTGGTGGGGGGCGTGCCGGTGTCCCAGCTCGTCCGTGTGTCGGAGGTGCGGGCGCCGGTGGAAGTCGTCCGCGTCGGCCAGCGCCCCGTGGTGGCGGTGGAGGGACTCATCGAGAGCGGCGGGACGGCGCGGGCGACACGGGACGTCACGGCCGCGATGTCGGGAGTCACGCTGCCGCCCGGCGTCTCGTGGGCTGTCACCGGGGCGGACGCCGAACAGCGCCGCACGACGAACGAACTGATTCTGGTGGCCGTCCTGGCGGCGGCGCTGGTCTTCCTCGTCCTCGCCGGTGAGTTCGCCTCGTTCACCGTGCCGCTGGTCGTCATGCTCACGGTGCCGCTGGCCGCAGCCGGCGGGCTGATCTTCCTGTACATCACCGGGCAGAGCATCAACGTGGTCGCCATGATCGGCATCGTGGTGATGATCGGCATGGCCGACAACGAGGCCGTGGTGAAGCTCGATGCGATCCGCCGCTTCCGGGAGCAGGGGCACACGATCGAAGAGGCCGTCCTGCTCGGCGGCCGGCAGCGGCTGCGGGCCATCGCCATGTCGCTGATCACGACCATCACGGGCGTCCTGCCGCTGCTGTTCGGCTGGGGGAGCGGCGGTGAGCTCTACCAGCCGCTCGCCGCGGGCGTCATCGGCGGCAGCATCTCGGCGCTGCTGGTGACGTTCTTCCTGCTGCCGACGGCATACGCGGTTCTGGAGAGGCGGAGAGCATCGGGAGCTGGAAAGCAGGAATCGGTCGCCCGCCCCGCTCCGAGCCGTTCCCGATTCCCCGTTCCCGACTCGCGATGATCCGCTGGGCTGTCTCCCGACCGGCCGTCATCTGGGCGACCAGCATCGTCATCCTGCTGGGCGGCATCGTCTCGTTCACGCGCCTGGCGCTGGCCACGCGCACGACGGTTGAGCTGCCGCGACTCCAGATCGCGGCGGCCTGGAACGGCGCATCGGCCGAGCTGATGGAGATGTACGTCGCCTCGCCGATCGAGTCGGCCATCCAGGGCGTGCGGGGCGTGCGCAAGACCCGCAGCAGCTCCACCGAGGGGAGCGCGACGATCACGGCGGAGCTGGACCCGAAGACGGACGTGCAGATCGCGCGGCTCTCGATCCTGGAGCGCCTCGAGGTGCTCGCGCCGGAGTTTCCGCGGGGCGTGACGCGACCGACCGTTCGGAACTTCGTGCCGCAGGATCTCCAGGAACCCGTCCTCTTCACGCTCACGGTCACCGGGCCGTACACGGCGGGCGCGCTGCAGAAGCTGGCCGACGAGACCCTGTCGCCGCGGCTGTCGGCGGTGCCGGGCGTCGCCGGGGTGAGCGCGTTCGGCGGGACCGACTTCAGCGTGTCCGTGTCGTACGACGCGCGCCTGCTTCGCCAGCTGGGCGTGTCGCCGCTCGCGCTGGGCCAGGCGGTCCGCGACGCTCGCCTGGTGCAGTCGCTGGGCGAGGAGCAGCGCGGCACCACCGAGTTCGAGGTCACGCTGCGCGATCAGCCGGACGCCATCGAGCAGCTGGAGCAACTGCCGGTCCGTGGGCGCGGGCGGGTCTTCCGGCTGGGCGAGATTGCCACGGTGCGGCCGGAAGAGGATGCCGGCGGACGGTTCAACCGGATCAACGGCCAGCCCGCCATTACGATGGACATTACGCGGCAGCCGGGGGCCGACGCGATCAAGACCGCCGCCGCGTTGCGGGCGGCGATCGACGCCATCAGGCCGACGCTGCCGGCGCGCGTGGACCTGCGGATCGTGAACGACGAGAGCGAGGAGCTGGCCGAGCAGCTCGGCAACCTGCTGCTGCGCGGTGCGATTGCGTTTGCGGCTGTCATCCTGGTGATCGCGATCATGCTGCGCGACGTCCGCGCCGTGGCCCTGGTGATGGGCAGCGCCGCGGTCTCGATCGCGGGCACCGCGTTCGGGCTCTACGTCTTCGAGATCCCCGCCAACATGCTGACGCTGGCCGGGCTGGCGATGGGCATCGGGATCCTGGTGCAGAACGGGCTCGTGGTGGCCGAACGGCTGGGCACGGTGGCCGACACGCGTGAGGCGCGGGCCGGCGTCGCGGCGCGGATCACGCCGGCCGTGCTCGGAGCGACGTTGACCACGGCGGTCGTGCTGTTCCCGTTCCTGTACCTCCAGGGAAATGCGCGGGCCGCCTTCATGCCCTTTGCCGCGGCCTTCACGATGGCGCTCGGGTGGTCGGTGCTGTCGTCGGTGGTCATGATCCCGGCCCTCGGCGCGGGCCACCGGATCCACGAAGCCGGATGGCCCAGGGCGCGGCGGGGGTACGCCCGGCTCCTCCTGCCGTTGATCCGCTTTCGCTGGCTCACGATCGCGGTGACGGCGATCATGCTGGCGGGATTGACGTGGGTCTTCATCAGGAAGATCCCGCGATTCGCGTTCGGCAACTTCGGGTTCGGCGAACGCACGTTCGTGACGGCCATGATCAGCTTCCCGCGCGGTTCGGAGCCGACGACGCTCGACAACGCGATCCGGGAGCTGGAGCGCCTGGCGGTCGGCCAGCCGGGGGTGGAGCAGGTGCGCTCGCAGAGCAACGGCACCACCGGGGCGATCATGCGCGTGATGTTCACGCGCGAGCATGAACTGACCGCGATCCCGCTCGAGATGGAGGAGCGACTGACCCAGCGCGCGGTCTTCATCGGCGGCGCGTCGGTCAGCGTGCGCGGTTCGGGACCGGGGTTCTCGTCCGGATACGGGTCGTCCAGCATGGCGTCGTACCGGATTCGCGTGATGGGGTACTCGTTCTCCGGCGTCGAACGGATGGCGATGGACCTGAAGGAGCGGCTGGAGCGGATCCCGCGTGTGCGCAACGTGGACATCAGTACCGCCGGCGGGTTCATGCGGGAGAAGGCCACCGGAGTGACGATCGAGCCGGACCGGGCGGCGCTGGCGCGATTCGGGCTCACGTCGCAGGATCTCGGCGCGGCCATCACGCGCGAGATCCGGACCTCCGTGGGCGCGCAGATGCTCGAGATCGGGGGCGACGAGGTGCCGGTCAACGTGAAGGCGGTCGGCGCCACCACCCGGTCGCTGGACGATCTGCGCGCGGCGCTGATCCCGACCCCCGACGGCGGCGTGGTGCCGCTGGCGGCGGTGTCGACCGTGGGCGAGCGGGACCTCCTGTCGGCCATCGACCGCGAGGACCAGCAGTACATGCGCACGGTGGCGTACGAGTTCCGGGGCCCGAACCGGCTGGCCCAGCGCACGCACGACGCCTTCATGCAGTCGATCACGCCGCCGCCCGGGTACAAGGTCGAGGAGGCGGGGTTCAGCTTCTTCACGCCCGACAACAGCGAGAAAGGGCTCTGGCTCGTGTTCGGCATCGGCGTGACGCTGGTGATCCTGGCGGTGGCGCTGGTCTTCGACTCCATCTGGGCGACGACGATCATCTTCCTGAGCCTGCCGATCGCGCTTGGCGGCGTGGTGTTCGCATTCTGGATGCTGGACGCCGCGTTCACGCGCGAGGCGGCGGTCGGGGTGATTCTGGTGATTGGACTGGCGGTGAACCAGGCGATCCTGGTGGTCGACGCCGGGCTGGCTCGCCGCCGGCGGCGCTCGTCAGGCGCCGTGGGCCTCGGCCGGCTCGAGCGCAT
>JABWBJ010000269.1 GCA_013360595.1 Gemmatimonadaceae bacterium
CCGGCGAGGCGGCGCCGGTGGAACGGCGCTCCACGGTGCGCCCCTGGGCGGAGAGGCGGAGGCGCGCCGGATCGATCCCGCGCCACATCGATGCGGGGATCACGAAGGCGAATGTCTGCGCTTCCGGATCCGGCGCGTCGGCGATGGGGTCCGCGGCGAAGCTGAACGAGAACAGCGATTCGCCGGCCGGGCCGAACGCCTCCAGCCGGTTCGGGCCTGTCCGGGCGGGCAGGGACGGGGGCGCATCCACGTCGAAGGCCGGCTCGAGCACGAGCGTCCCGCGTTCGATGCGTCCCCAGACCAGCAGGCCTCGCCCGGCGGCACTGCTGACCCGCGAGGCGATCATGGGATTCGACTGGCGGTAGGTCAGGATCGCCTTGTACGTGTAGTCGCTGATCCACTCGGGATCGCAGTACGACATGAGGTCCACGTTCGTCGTCGGGCCCTTGAGCACGCCGGCCACGAGGTCGTAGCCGTAGTGGCCGATCTGCGCGTTGGGATGCGTCGCCGTGGGCCACTGCGGGTCGACGCCCTGCGGGCCGCCGCACGGCGCGTGGTAGCGGCCGAAGTTGTGGCCGAGCTCGTGCGCCATGACGCCGGGCCCGCTGGCCGGGTAGTCCCAGCCGATGGAGGCCGGGAGCCCGATGTATCCCATGCCGGCGACGCCTGACGAGTACCCGGTCCGGACGACGCCGTAGTAGTACCGGCTGGAACCTTCGGCGACGCGGAGCATGTTGATCTCGTTGAGCATGGTGCTCCAGTTCCCGCCCCCGGACTGGAGCTGCGGCGTCGTCGAGACGTAGGGGGCATGCAGGTCGGCGTCGATCGCGGCCACCGGGAACATGCGCTGCATCGGGTCGATGAAGGCGGCCGTGTTGGACGCGGTGATGCGCCCCGTGTCGCCGTTCGCCTGGATCACGGGGATGAGCCGGATGTTGAGCGTGGACGCCGACTGGATCGTCAGCGGCGCCGGCGTACCGTTCGCGGGGAAGCTGTTGTCGGCGTCGCTGGATTCGGCGATCGTGTTCGCCGGATCGACGTCGGCCAGGATCGAGAGTCCCGGCTGCAGCAGGCTGCCGCTCACGGTGGCGTTCCACGAGGCGCTCAGGCTCCCCTCGGTGACGGCCACCGGGACCGAGCTGCCCGGCGCGGGAATCGTCAGCGTGTGCACCAGCGTCAGGCCCTGGTAGAACCGGACGCGCACCGCGGGCTGCGCCGCGTTGGCCTGGTTCGCCTTCACGAAGACGCGCACGAGGCCGTTGCGGCCGGCCACGAGCGGCACCGCGCCCGCGTACGTCTGCACGGCCTGCGTGATGTGGACGTTCTCCACACACAGGTTGAGCATCCCGCCGGCGCCGCCCGAGTACGCCACCGACGCGTTGACATTGTCCGCCGGCCCGACGGTGACGCCCTGCGAGGCGGGAGACGGCGTGTAGGCGGAGCAGCTCTCGCCGACCGTTGCGGCGGTGATGGTGTACGACCCGGCCGGGATGCCGGACAGCGTCTGCGAGGCGGTCACCATCGCGGCGAAGCCGCCCGGTCCCGTGACCGAAACGGAGGCCGGAACGCCGGCCGGGAGCCCCGAAATCGTGACCGTCAGCGAGTTGACCGCCGGCGCATAGGCGACGCTCGCGTTCACGATCGTGACCGACGGATTGAGGGTGAGCGACTGGAACGCGGGCGTCGGGACGAAGGCGCCGCCGGTGGTCACCACGACCGCGCTGATCTGGTACAGCCCGGGCACGAGGCCGCTCAGCGTGACGGACCCCGTCACCGCCTGCTGGAAGCCGCCCGGGCCGGTCACGGTGATTGCCGCCGGCACCCCGTTCGGCAGCCCGGTCACGGCGATCGACAGCAGCGCCGAGTTCAACGCGTAGACCACGGGCGCCTGCGTCGCCGTCAACGAGGCCTGGACGGACACGACGCGCTGTGCCGGCGACGGCGCGTACACGTGCACGCCCGAGTTCACACTGGCCGCGGTGATGGTGTAGGAGCCCGGCGCCAGGTTGTGGAGCGTCGTCGAGGTCTCCACCGTCGCCGAGAACCCGTTCGGTCCGGCCACCAGGACATTCGGATTCACTCCGCCGGGAAGTCCGGTGAGGCCGACGAACAGCGACCCGGTCGCCAGCGCCCAGGTGGCGGAGGCCGCTGTGGGCGTCGCGGACGCCGTGACGTTCGCCGTCTGCGATGCCGGCGTCGCGACGTACGTGGCGGTGCCGGTGTTCACGCTGTTGGCGGTCACGGTGTAGGCGCCCGGCACGAGGCCGGCCAGCGTCGCGCCTGACGAGGCGGTCGCCGCATACCCGCCCGGGCCGCTCACGTGAAACGTCGCCTGGGTTACCGCCACCACCGGTCCCGAGGCCATCAGCGTGAGGCGTCCGGTGGCAAGGGCGTAGGTGACCGAAGTGGCCACCGGCACCTCACCGACAGGAACCTCGACCGTGAACGGCCCCGGCGCCCGCCAGGTGTCCGACGAGACGATCACCGGATCGGGGGTCACCGTGTATGTCCCCGGGGTCATGTTGGTGATCGTGGACGACGACGTGAGCACGGCGGCGTAGTCGGCGGGGCCACTGAGTCGCACACTTGGCGTGGCGCCCGACGGGAGTCCGGCGATGGTGACGGTCAGGGCGCCGCTCGACAGGGCGTACGCGAACGACGCCGCGGCCGGCGTGGCGCTCGCCGTCACCTGCACGGAGACCGTCGGCGTCGCGGCGGCCCACGTGCTGTTCCCGGCGTGGACCTGGCGCGCCTCGAGGACGTATGTCCCCGGGACGAGGCCCGCGATCGTGAGCGGCTGCGCGACGGTCCGGCTGTAGCCCGCCGGGCCGGTGATCACGATCTCGGCGGCCGCAGTTCCGGGAAGTCCGGCGAAGGAGACCGTCAGGAATCCCGTCGCCAGCGCGTAGGCGACCGGCGCCGCCGACGCCGTTCCTCCGGCGGGCACGAGCACGACCTGATTGCCGGGCGACGCCGAGTACACCGACAACTCGTGCGTCACGTTGGCAATCGTGATCGTGTACGCGCCGGGCGCGAGCCCGGCGAGCGTCGCGGACGCAGCCACGGCCCGGAAGAACCCGGCGGGCCCGTTCACGGCCACCTGCGCGGCGACACCGTCCGGGAGGCCGCCGATCGAGATCACCAGGGAGCCCACCTGGTCGACGGGCGTCCCGGGGTCGGTCGCATCCCCCGGGGTGCAGGACGCCAGGGCGGCAGCCATGAGGGCCGCGGCCGCGAGCCGGCGAATCTCTGATCCCGCGGAGCGACCGTTGGAGGATGGCATCAGCTGTTCGGCTGTTCTCAGGCACGGTCCGGCCCGTGGCCGGGCCGGACGACACCAGTCATGACGGTCGGCGGGACGGACCGCAACTCTCAGCCGGGAATCGACTTGACGGTACCAGAAATGGCACAGCGGGGACCCGTTTCAGATCACATCGTGCCCCGGGCCCGTCAGTAGGCCAGGAGCAGGGGGACCTCGAGCAGACGGCGAACGGTCTGAAGGAACCGGGCGCCGGTCGCGCCGTCAATGACCCGGTGGTCGCAGCTCATCGTCACGCGCATGCGCCGCCTGACGATGACCTGCCCGTCGACCACGACCGGACGCGGCTCGATGCCGCCGATGGCCAGGATGCCCGCCTCGGGCGGATTGATGATCGCGGTGAAGTGGTCGATCCCGTACATGCCGAGGTTGGAGACGGAGAAGGTCGATCCCGTGTACTCCTCGGGCTTGAGGCGTCGTTCGCGGGCCCGTCCGGCCAGCGCCCGCGCCTCCTCGGCGATCTGGCGGAGCCCTTTGCGGTCCGCGTCGAAGATGACCGGGGTGATGAGGCCGTCATCGACGGCGACCGCCATTCCGAGGTGGACGCGATTGAAGTAGCGGATGTGGTCGCCGAGCCAGTGCGCGTTGCATTCGGGGTGCTGGGCCAGGGCAGTGGCGACGGCCTTCAGGACGATGTCGTTGAAGGAGACCTTGTACGCGTCGCCCAGTTCGGCCATCGCGGTCCGCATTTCCGCGGCTCGCTCGAGGTCGAACTCGGCGGTCAGGTAGAACGTGGGGACGGGGCCGATGGACTCGGCGAGCCGCCGGGCGATGGTCTTGCGGATCTGCGTGAGCGGGACGTCGCGGTAGTCGTCGCCTGACGCGGGGGCGGGGGCGGCGGGCGACGCGGC
>JABWBJ010000270.1 GCA_013360595.1 Gemmatimonadaceae bacterium
GGCTGACGCGGGCCTCCGCCAGCGGAGGACGCCGGGTCGGCGCGATGGGCCTCCAGGCGACGGTGACCCGGAATGCCGGCGAAGGCCCGCGTGAATACTCCGCCTTCCGGACCGCGAGCGCGCTCGCCGATGCGCGATGGACCACGGCCGGCACGCGGTACCAGCTCCAGGCCAGCCTCTACGACGCCCCCGAGGCCGAGAACCCGGGGGCGCTGACGGCGGCCGAAATGGCGCGCGATCGGACCCTTCCCGATTCGAACAACATCGTCAGGAAGGCCTCGAAGACCGTGCGCCAGTCCGTCGTCTCCCTGCAGGCGGCCCGCGAAACGGGACCGCTGTCGCTGTCGGCGAACGGTCACCTCGGGTGGCGGAATCTGGACAACCCGCAGGCGTTCGCGATCATCGATCTGGAGCGCCAGAGCGCCGGCGGGTCGGTCCGTGCGCAGTACCTTGGCGGTTCCCCGGAACGGCCGATTCGCGTGGCGCTCGGGGCCGATCTCCTCAGCCAGGTGGACGATCGCCTGAACTACACCAACTGCGCGGGCGTCCCCAACCGGCCCACCGCCACCTGCCCCGCCACGGGCGACCGAGGCTCCGTCACGCTCGACCAGGAAGAGGTCGTCCGTGGTGTCGGCGCCTATCTCCGGGGTGAGGTCGGCCTCTCGCCCCGCCTCTCGCTGACCGGCACCGTGCGGCACGACGCCACGCGCTTTGCGGTCACGGTCCGCAACGCCACGGACCCGGCGCTGGCCGAACCGCCTCCCCGGACGCTGTCGGCCGTCTCGCCGATGGTCGGGGTCAACTGGCGGGTGGGGCCGCTTGCGTCGGCGTACGCCAGCGTGTCGACCTCCTTCGAGACGCCGACCACGACGGAGCTGACGAACCGCCCCGAGGGCATCGGCGGTCTCAACGCCGAACTCAAGCCGCAGCGGGGCGTCGCGTACGAGGTCGGCTACAAGGGAATGCACGCCGGCGGACTGCGCTACGACCTGGCCCTCTTCCGCGTCGTCACCAGGGACGAGCTGATCGCGTTCCAGGTGCCCAACGGACAGGGACGCCAGTTCTTCCGGAACGCCGGCCGCACCACGCGCGGCGGCCTCGAGGCCGCGCTGAGCGGACCCGCCGGTCCCGTCACGTTAGGCGCCTCCGCCACCTGGCTCCGATACGTGTACGACGAATTCACCGTGAGCGGCACGGACTTCGCCGGGAATCGCGTCCCCGGCGTGGCGCCGGCGATGGCCAGCGCGTTCGCGAGTGTCGCGCCCTCGTGGGGCCTGGTGGCGATCGAGGCCAGCCGGGTCGGCCGCGTCGCGGTGAACAACGCCAACACCGCGTGGGCCGATCCCTACACGCTGGTGAACGCCCGCATCGCGCTGCGTCCGGACGCCGCGTTGCGGATCGAACCCGTGCTCGGCGTCGACAATCTGTTCGACCGGACGTACGCGGCCAACGTGGTCGTCAACGCCAGCGGCGGCCGGTTCTTCGAGCCGGGACCGGGCCGCACCCTGTACGTGGCGATGAGGATCGGCAGCAGGCCGTAGGGGACGGCTGCCCCCTGCTGCCTGCTGCCGCGCCGCCTGCTGCTACTGCCTGATCTCGATCTTCCGCGGCTTGGCCGCCTCGGCCTTGGGCACGGAGACCGTCAGGACGCCGTTGTTGAACGACGCCTCGATCCGATTCGCCTCCACGTACTGCGGGAACCGGAGCGACCGGCTGAACGCGCCGGGGGTCCGCTCGGCGAAGAAGACCCGCAGCTCGCCCTTCTCCGGCGCCGTGATCGTGTGGGGCCGGTTGCCGCGAATGGTGAGCGTGTTGCGATCGAAGCTGACCTCGACCTGATCGTTCGTCAGACCGGGGAGATCGACCTGCACGACGAAGGCATGCTCGGTCTCCCACGCATCGACGGCCGGCACCCAGTACTGGCCCGCGCCGTTCGTGGACTCCTCGACGCGGCCCATGACGTCATCCATGGCGCGGCTGAGGGTGACCATGCGATTCAGGACGTTGTTGAGGGGGGAAACGGTGACCATCGGTGCATCCTCCAGGTTGTCGGCCCGTCTGCAGGGACCGGGTTGGAAAGCCTGTGCCGGGAGGGGATGGCAGGGGGCGTGCCGGGCCGGATTGGCCAAGGTGGCAAGCGCCTGGCCCCGGCGCTGGCCAGACTGACAAACCGCGGCGGCAGGATGGCAGTGCGCACCCCGGGCGCCTTAACTCCCCCCGGGTGGTGGCGTCCAAGCCGGCGCCGTACGGAACCCCTACTCGACCTGGTGACAACGTGTTGATTGGCAGAGCCTTGCAGGCCGTGGTGCTCGTTGGCGCGGCGGCCCTCACCTTTCTCGCCGCCCCGCGTGGCGCGGCGGCCCAGATCGGCGCCACCACCGACATCATCACCGGCACAGTGAGGGCCGAAAACGGCCAACCCCTGCGCGACGCCACGGTCGAGGTGACCTCGCTCGAATCCAGCGTCACCCGGCGGGCCCGGACGAACGCCCAGGGACGGTACACGATCCTGTTCCCGGACGGGGGCGGGGAGTACCGCGTGGTCATTCGTTCGATCGGCCTGGCCCCCGCGACCATCGAACTCAGACGGGTGGCGGACGAGGATCGCCTCGTCGCCGATGCGACGCTGACGATGAACGCGACGACGCTCTCCACCGTGGCCGTGCAGGCGCGGCAGACGCCGCGGGCCGGCCAGGATCTCCCGACCCCCGGCTCGGTGGAACGCGCCTTCACGCCGGACCAGGTGGCGCGCCTTCCCGTCGACGCCTCGGACCTCCTCAACCTGGTTCTGCTCTCGCCGTCGGTGGTCTCCATTGGAGGAAGCGACACCAGCGCGGCGGGCTTCTCGGTCGGGGGACTCCGGCCCGAGGCCAACGCGGTGACGCTCGACGGGCTGTCCTTCGGCTCGACCGAACTGCCGTCGGAAGCCACGCGGAGCACGCGGGTGATCACCAGCACCTACGACGTGACGCGCGGCCAGTTCTCCGGCGGACAGATCGCCTCGACCACGCGGTCCGGTACCAACACTCCGCAAGGCAACTTCTCGTACTCGCTGCGCGATGACGAGCTCGTGCTGGCGGGCGATGAGGAATCGCCGCTGGCGCAGGGGTACACGCAGAACCAGTTCAGCGGCGGTTTCGGGCGGGCGATCGTGAAGGACCGGCTCTTCGCTTTCGTGTCAGGACAACTGCGCCGGCGCGAGGACATCCTGCCGTCGCTCTTCAATGCCGACGGGGGGACGCTGGCCCGCTTCGGGGTGAGCCCGGACTCGGTACAGCGATTCTTCAGCATCACCAACGCCTTCGCGCTTCCGCCCGGGGCGTTCTTCGACGAGAACCGGCTCCAGGACAACGTCTCCGGCCTCGCCCGGCTCGACTGGCTGCTCGACAACGGCCACTCCCTGTCGGTGCGGGCGGACTGGCGCTGGAACGACCAGGACCCGTCGCGCGTGGGCACACTCTCCCTGCCGATGACCGGCGGGACGAACAAGGGTTGGGGCGGCGGGCTGATGGCGACGTACACCTCGATCTTCGGCGGGAGGTTCCTGAACGAGTTCAAGGCGTACGCCGCCATCAACCGGAACCAGGCGCGCGCCTTCATGGAGCTCCCCGCCGGCCGCGTGCAGGTCGCGTCGGACCTCGACGATGCCACCACGCGCGCGGTGTCGACGCTCACCTTCGGCGGCAACACGGGCCTGCCGCAGGACGGCGAGAGCAGCGCGTTCGAGATGACGAACGAGGTCTCCTGGCTCACGGCCGACCATCGCCTCAAGCTTGGCGGACTGCTGAGCCTGTCGAGCTTCGAGCAGGACGTGACGACCAACCGGTACGGCACCTACACCTTCGCCAGCCTGGCCGACTACGAAGCCGGGCTGGCGACGAGCTTCACGCGGACGCTGCAGCCTAACGTTCGGCGCGGCGAGCAGATCAACGCGGCGCTGTACGTGGGGGACGTCTGGCGCGCCCGCCGGAACCTGCAGCTGACCTACGGCGCGCGCCTCGAGGGCGGGCGGTTCGGGAACGAGCCGGCCTTCAACCCGGCGGTGGAAACCGCCTTCGGCCGCCGCACGGACTTCGTGCCCAGCGAGGTTCGGGTGAGTCCCCGCCTCGGCTTCACGTGGACGATCGGCGGGCCGGGCGGCCCC
>JABWBJ010000007.1 GCA_013360595.1 Gemmatimonadaceae bacterium
AGCCGCCGCAGCGCCGGGGCGAGCGCATCGTCGAAGCGGGCCCGGCGGCGAAGCCGGTCCATCGCCTTGAAGCGGCCGGCGGAGACCAGCCAGGCGCGGGGATTCGCCGGGATGCCGTCGGATGGCCATCGTTCCAGCGCAGCGACGAACGCGTCCTGCAGCGCTTCCTCGGCGAGCCCGAAGTCCCCGAGGAGACGGATCAGCGTGGCCAGGACGCGGCGCGAGTCGGATCGATAGACGGCCTCGACCCGCTCGCGCGCGCGTTCGCCTTCACCGGTCACTGCGGCTGGTCGAACTCCACCACCGGGCGGATCTCGACGCAGCCAAGGCGCGCCCCCGGAATCCTGGCCGCTACCTGGATCGCCTCGTTCAGGTCGGCGGCCTTGATCAGGTAGTAGCCGCCAAGCTGCTCCTTCGTCTCCGCGAAGGGTCCGTCCGTCGTGGACGTCCTGCCGTTGCGGACGCGTACGGTCGTGGCGGTCGCGGTCGGCTGGAGCGCCTCACCGCCAAGGTAGTGCCCACTCTGCCGGATGCCCTCGGTGAACCCGAAGTACTCGCCGAAGATGGCCTCGGCCTGGTCCTTCGGCATGGATTCCCACTGCTTCTCGTTCTCGTAGATGAGGCACAGATACCGCATGAACGTCCTCCGGATGTGGAATGGGTTGAGCCTGATGACCCATTAGTCGAACGGGCGCTCTCCAATTCGACAGTCGGGGGACGTTGCGTCGCGACGCGTGAACCGGCAGGTGTGACCCGGGCAGCAAGCCGTTGGGGGAGGCTGACTTCCGCTCACTGTGACCCGACGAGGAGCTGGCGGATGACGGCGTCCATGGAGCGGACGCTGTTGATCCAGCGCGCGACGACCACGAGATCGTTCACCGGATCCACATAGATGATGTTGTTCCCCGCGCCCCGATGCTGCCACGACGACTCCGGCGCGCTCGGCATCGCGCGGCGGCCGGTATTCAGGAAGTAGTTCATGAATCCGTAGCCGTCGTTCACGCCGGGCGTCGTCGCGAGGCGGATCCACTCCTCGGACAGGATCTGCCGGTCGCCCCATTTCCCCTTGCGGAGCGTGAGCAGGCCGAAGCGCGCCATGTCCCGGGCGCTGAGGATCATGCCACCGCCCCAGTGCGCGCCGCCGGACATGGATTGCACGAGCTGGCCGTCGAGCACGATCCACGAGTTGTCGTAGCCGTACCAGCGCCAGGTGTTCGACGCGCCGATGGGATCCATCACGTAGTCGCGCAGCACCTGCGGCAGCGGCCGGCGCCAGACCATGAGCGAGGCGAGGGCCAGCGCGTTCACGCGAACGTCGTTGTACGTGTAGACCGTGCCCGGTTCGTTGCGGGGACGCGCCTTCCACCGTTCCAGGTCGCCCTGAGGCCGGTCGGCCCAGTCCGGCTTCCCCCACAAGGTCCCCTGCCAGTCGCTGGTCTGCCGGAGCAGGTGGTCCCACGTGATCTTCGCGTTATGCCCGGCGGCGAAGGGCTCCAGCAACTCGAACGCGTCGTACGCGACGCCGGCCTTCGGCGGAAGGGGGGCGGCGACGCCTCCGGCCGAGCTGGGGGGAACGGCGGCGAGCGGCTGGCTCCCTGACGGCGCCCCCTTGAGGGCGAGGACCGGCGGCACGGAGAGCCGGACCGGGTCGTCGAGGCTTCGGATCATCTTCCGGTCGAACGCGAGACCGACCGTCGTCGAGACGAAACTCTTCGTCACGCTGTACGTGTTCTCGACGCGATCGGGATCGCCCCACTCCGCCACGATGTACCCGCGCCGGATGATGAGCCCCGTGGCGCCCCCGCGGGCGCGAAACGGCCCGACGGCTTCGCCATGCGGCTCCTGCCCGAACGACGACAGGTGGTTTTCGAGCAGGTCGCGCGGCGTCGTGCTCTCGGCGGCGATCGCGAGCTTCACGGCGGAGTCCACCGAGGCCTGGAGCAGCCCCACCTGGGCGGGAGGGCGCTTCTCCCACGTGCCCGGCGGTGGCACGTACGCGCCCTGCGCGACGCCCCGCGATGCCGCGATGGCGAGAGCAACGATCAACAGCAGCGTGCGTGAAATCCGGGCAGACATCAGCGACCTCCATGTTCGCTCTTCCCGGCCGCAAGTATTGCGTCGGGAGGGCGGCGCCGCCACCTGCCCCTACTCCGGGAGCCGGGTCGCGGTCTTCTCCGCCACCTCGGCGGCGAAGAAGTAGCCGAGCGGGAACCGGTCCGGACTGGTGAGGTTCGACACGTTCCCCCGCACGCTGGCCGGTGGCACCGCGAAGGGGGACCCGTCGGCGCTCACCTGGTCCGAGAAGGCGAAATAGTAGCGGAACATCCGCTCCGAGAGACCGACCTGGCGCATGATGACCGTGCTGCCGATGGGGATATCGATGCCCTCGTACGGCTGGAACCCGGTGATCCTGAGGCCATCGACGGCTTCATCCTGGGCTATCATGCGGTACTTGAAGGTCGAGTCGGGCCCCAGGACGCGGCTGCCGTCGATGAACTGGTCCCAGAGATAGAAGTCGCCCTTTCCTGCGGGTTCGGTGAGATCGATGGTGGCGCGAAGGCCCTCGGTGCCGGAGAACCGACCCGGCTTGGGTCTCTCGAAGTAGAGCGAGTCGATCGGCGCGACCGATTGCGCCGCCTCCTCGGCCTCGAACGTCTGCCCCTCCCAGAGAATCGTCAGGCGGTACGTGGCGCCCACGCGAACGACCAGCTGGCTGGTGGTGTAGCGCCCGGGCTCGGACTCGGTGAAGGTCACGATCGTGCCTTCATCGTCGGTCACCTGCACCACGGCGCCCGTCGCCGGCGGGGGCGGAGCATCGCTGAAGTACGGCGCGGTGGTGGTGAGGGTGATCGACTGGTTGCCGCTCACGCGGCCGATGACGCGCTCGAGGCGGGCCTCGATCACCAGGCGGCGCGGCCCCTCGTCGACATCGAGGTCCACGACGCGCTCACACGCCGCGACGGCCAGCAGCCACGGCAGGAGTCCACGGCGGCGCATCACCAGAACCTCCTGGTGTAGCTGATGCTCGGCACGATCCCGAAGACCGAGAGCTGGACGGCCTCGGTGCGCAACGGGTTGGCGGTGGACTGGCGGAAGGCCATCGACTGGGCGTTGAACCGGTTGTACAGGTTGAAGACGCCGACCTGCAGCTCGCTGCGCTCGCCGGTTCTCGTCAGGCTCACGTCGAGACGGTGGTAGGCCGGCAGCCGGTTGGCGTTGCGTGGACCGTATTCGGGGACGACGTAGTCGTCGATGACGTAGCGCGATACCGGATAGGTGACCGGGAGGCCGGTGGCGAACGTGAACGTGGTGCCGAACGTCCAGCGGACACCGAGCGGCTTCGTGGCCACCACGCTCAGATCGTGCGTCTTGTCGGAGGGGGATGGAAACCAGGCGCCGTCGTTGACCCCGGCGCCCGGTGCGGCGACGAAGCGCTGCTCGGTGCGGCCCAGGGTGTAGCTCACCCAGCCCGTCCAGTCGCCGGCGTGCTTGCGGAGCAGCATCTCGAGGCCCCAGGCGCGCCCCGTTCCCTGGAGAAGAGCGGTCTCGATCCGCGGGTTGAGGATGACGTCGGACCCGTCGACGAAGTCGAGCACGTTGTGCATGCGTTTGGCGTAGGACTCGATCGAGAGCTCATAGCCGCCGTTCCCGAAGGTGGCGGCGTAGCCGACCGCGACCTGGTCGGCGCGTTGCGGGGCGACCCACGGGCCGACCGGCTCCCACACGTCGAGCGGGGTGGGGTTGTTCGTGCGCGACGCCAGGAGGAGGTACTGGCGCGTGTGGGCATAGCCGGCCTTGAGACTGCTGGTGGGCGACAGGCCGACCCGGAGCGACACGCGCGGTTCGAGACCGCCGAAGCTGGCGATGGTGCCGGGGCCGTACCGGGTGCTGTCGACCGGCGAGGCCGACTCGTAGCGCGACAGCGCCGGGTTCCACGACACCGGCCGCCCCCCGGGATACTCGTAGATCTGCCCCGGGCCGCGCCGGGCGTACGTCGAATACCTGACGCCGTACCGGAGCGAGAACACGTCGCCGACGTCGACGACATGGCTCACGTGGAACGCCCCGGCCAGCGCCTGGCGCGGTTCGATGCGAACCAGCCGGAACTTGGTGGTGTCCCGCGGCACGAAGTCGCCGGGGCGGATGGACTGGCGCGCGACCTCGGCGCCGAACTCGAGAACGTTGCGTTCGGAGACATGGTACGACTCGTCGAGCCGGAGCTCGTGGCTCGTGATGCGGGAGCGCCAGTCCACGCGGCCGTCCAGGGCCGTGAATCCCAGCAGATAGTCGTACGTTCCGGCGGTGTACGAGAACTTGGAGAAGAGCCGCTCGCGGACGATCTGGTTCCAGCGCAGCGTGGCCGACCGGTTCCCCCATCCCGCGGCAAAGTCCCGCGACGGGCTGAACAGATCACGCCCGAGGTAGGCGGACGCCATCACCGTGCCGTGCTCGCCCGCCTTGAGGTTCATCTTGGCGTTCAGATCGTAGAAGTAGGCCTGGGCGTCGCGGAGCGAGGTGTCCGTGGCGAAGGCGAGGAAGGCGTCGGCATACGAGCGGCGGGCGGCGACCAGCCAGGAGCCGCGTGAGGCCAGCGGGCCTTCGGCCATCAACCGGCTGGCCAGCAGGCCGATCGATGCCGTGGCGCCGAAGTCATTCGCGTTCCCCTCGCGCTGGCGGACATCGAGCACCGAGGAAAGGCGGCCGCCGAACCGCGCCGGGATCGCGCCCTTGTGGAGCGTCATGTCGGCCACGGCGTCCGAGTTGAAGACCGACAGGAATCCCAGCACGTGCGCCGGATTGTAGATCGTGGCTTCGTCGAGGAGGATGAGGTTCTGGTCGTTGGTCCCCCCGCGCACGCTGAACGCGGTCGAGAAGTCCGACGACCGCGACACGCCCGGAAGGAGCGTGATGCTCCGGAGGGGATCGATCTCCCCGAGCGCGGAGGGTGTCTGCTTCACCGTGGCGAGATCGAGCCGCGCGATGCTCATCTCCGGCGATCCCGGATCGACGTCGCGCTGCTCCTGTTCCACCGCGACCTGGACGCGCTGCAACGCCACCGGGCGTGACTCGAGCGCCAGATCCCAGGTGCGCGACTCCGTCAGCACGAGGGTGGTGTCGAGCGGAGCGTAGCCGATGGCGCGGACGCGCACCCGGAGCGGCCCCGGCGGGACGCTCAGGAAGTAGAAGCCGTCGGTGTTGCTGCGGGTGCGGATGGAGTCCCGGCCCGTTTCCACCAGCGCGTACCGAACCACCTCACGACTCGCGGCGTCGCGGATGTAGCCGCTGAGCTGGACGCGCGGCCCCGGCTCCTGCGCCGCACTGGCCGGAAGGGCGGGGAAAAGCAGGGCCAGGGCGAGGCAGAAGCGGTCAGGCATGTGGATCAGGGGACGGGGTTCGGGGTTCAGGGTTCAGGGCGCGCCCCTGTACCCCGAACCCCGAATCCTGTCCCCTGTTTACTGCACCGCCCCCCGCGAGTGCTCTCTGAACCAGTCGCGCAGGTAGAGTTGGGTCCGGATGAAATTCGACGGCTTGGAGCTCGTCCCGTGCCACTCGTCGTTGAAGCGGACCATCTTGGTCGGGACCTTCCGCAGCTTGAGCGCCTGGTAGAACTCCTCGGTCTGGCTGATGGGGGTTCGCAGGTCGTTGACGCCCGTCATCAGCATCGTGGGCGTCTTCACGTTGCCTACGTACTTGAGCGGCGAGCGGTTCCAGTGCTCGGTGATGTCCTCCCACGGCATCTTCTCGAAGTTCCGGTACCAGGTCGGCCCGTCGGTCGTGCCCACGAAGCTGATCCAGTTGATCACCGGGCAGTTGGATGACGCCGCGGCAAACCGATCGGTGTGGCCCACCGTCCATGCGGTGAGTACGCCGCCCCCGGAGCACCCGTACACGAACAGGTTGTCGGTGTCGATGTATCCCCTGGCGATCACCGCATCCACGCCCTTCATCAGGTCGTCATAGTCCTTGCTGGGGTACGCGTTCTTGATCGCATTCCCGAACGCGCTCCCGTACCCGGTGCTGCCGCGCGGATTGGTGTACAGGACCACGTAGCCGTTCGCCGCGTGCTCCTGGAACGCGAAGTTGAAGCCGACGTTGTACATCGAGTGCGGGCCGCCGTGAATGGACAACATCAGCGGGTACTTCCGGTTCGGGTCGAAGTCGGGCGGCTTCACGATCCATCCCTGGATCCGGAAATCGTCCACCGACGTGTACCAGATCTCCTCGACGGCGCCGAGCGTCTTGCCGTGCAGCACGTCGGCGTTGACGCTGGTCAGCATGCGGATCTGCGCCGGGGTCTTCAGACTGAAGGTGACCACGTCGCCGGGAACCGTTGGCGCGGTCAGCGTGCCGACGACCGTGCCGCTGGGGTGGATGTCGGTGACCGAGAGCATGTGCGCACCCTGCGTCACCTTCCGCGCCTGCCCGGCCAGGTTCACGAAGTGCAGGTTCTGCGATCCTTCGCTCTGCACGGTGAAGTAGAGGCCGGTCCCGTCGGCCGCCCAGGTGAGGTTCTGCGGCGAACGGTCCATGTCGAGCAGCAGTCTCGACCCCGAGCCGTCGATGTTCATCAGGTACAGCTTCGAGTCCACCCACGTGTCCGACGTGGAGTCGTAGCCGGCGTACGCGATCATGCGCCCGTCGGGCGAAACCGACGGTCCGTTGTCCGGCCCGTTGCGTCGCGTGAGCTGCTTCACCTGGCCGCTGGCGGCGTCCACCAGGTACACCTCGGACTCGCGCCATTCGTACTCGGCGTCGGGAATGCGGGGGCCTGAGGAGTACACGAGGGCCTTGCCGTCCGGTGTCCACTGCGCCGGTCCGGCGCTCCACTCGCCGCTCGTCACCTGGCGCGGCGTGCCGCCGTCGGCGGGGACGATGAAGAGCTGCTGGGTCGCGTCGGCCGTGAAGCCCTGGCCGTCCTGCCGGTAGTCGAGCTTGTCCACGACCCGCGGCGCGGCCGTCCACGTCGCCCCGCGCGGCCTGAACTGCGCCAGTTGCGACTCGGCGCGGGCACCGGGGGCGTTATTGGGCACCTGCATGGTGAAGGCAATCGACCGGCCGTCCGGCGACCAGCGCAGCGAGCCCGGGGATGCCGTGAGCCGCGTGATCTGCGTGACGGCGCCCTCCGCGTCCATGTAGCGGACGAAGATCTGCGTGGTGTTGTTTGGATCCCCCTGCGCCGTATAGGCGATCCGCGTTCCGTCCGGCGACCAGACGGCGCCGCTGCCGTCCACCAGTTTCCGCGGCCGGGAACCGTCGGCGTTCATGATGTAGATCGAGGATGCGCGGCGATCGTTCAGCTTGTCGATCCATCCCCTGGTGTAGATGATGCGCGACCCGTCAGGGGAAAGCTGCGGGCTGGCGACCGTCTCCCACTCGAGGTAGTCCGCCAGGGTGAGCTTGCCGGCGGAGGGGGTTGCCTGGGCGGCCAGAAGCGCGGGGATGAACAGACCCGCGGCCATGGCGCGTGTGAATCGCCTCATGGGGCACTCCTGCTGGGGGGTGACGGGATATTACGGCCGTTCGGCGCCTCTGCCAGCCGTCTCCTTCCCGTGCCGCGTCGCGCCGGGAAATACGAAGGGGCCCGCGCGCGGCGCGGGCCCCGGGCCGAAAGGCAAGGCGGCCTTATTCCTCGACCTCGGCTGCCACCAGGTCGGCGGGCTGCTGCTTCCCGCTTCCGGGGGGCCGGCCGCGGTTTCGCTGGACCGGGGGCTCCGCCAGCCGGGCAAGCCGATGCTTGTAGAAGCTCACGACACGCGGCTGGACCTTCGCCTTGGTGTCCCCCTTTTCGGCGCGGAAGGGTGCGTAGTTCTGCTGGTCGCCCGACACGGTGAACCACCACCACGCTTCGCTGCTTCCTGCCGGCGTGCGGACCTGGCAACGGTACGTCCTGTCGCCGTCCGCGAATTCGAACGCCTCGATCATGTCTGCCCTCGTCGCGGGTGAGCCTCAATCTAACCGGGACCAGCGGAGGCCGGGACCGGGGGACGGGGTCCGGATTCTCCGGCCGAGGGGCTTGCGAAATCGCCCCGCTTCCTTCCTCGGACGCCGCCACGAGGCGTCCCCCGCGAAGGCGATTCCGGCCGCTGGACGAGGGCCAGCTCGCGTTGCCGGACCGGGTCACCACCGTATCTTAGGCCCGACCGCCGGCACCCTTCGACCCTTGCCCATGCGTCACATGCGGTTCCGCACCGCCTTCGCCGTGCTCGTCCTCGCCGGGCCCGCCATGGCCCAGGCACCCACCGCCGGCTTCGCCGGCTTCTACCGGTTTCCCGCGCTCAGCGGCGAGACGATCGTCTTCGCTGCCGAGGGGGACCTCTGGTCCGTGCCCGTCAGCGGCGGACTGGCCCGCCGCCTGACGAGTCACGCGGCCGAGGAGACGGATCCGGTCATCTCGCCGGACGGCCGCACGCTGGCCTTCACCGCCCGGTACGAGGGACCGGCGGCGCTGTACACGATGGCGCTCGCCGGCGGGCCGCCGGTCCGCCGCACGTTCGACGGCGACAACGCCGTCGCGACGGCCTGGACACCGGACGGACGCCTGGTGTACACGACCACGCACTACAGCGGCGTCCCCAAGCCGCGGATGGTCGAGCTGGACCTGCGCGACGGCCGTCGTCGCGTCATTCCGCTGGCCAGCGCCACCGAAGGGACCTTCGACGCCACGGGGCGGACGATCTACTTCGCGCGGCCGTACTTCCACAACAACGTCACCAGGCGGTACACCGGCGGGCGCGCCCGCGACGTCTGGAAGTACACGCCGGGCGCCGCCGAGGCGGTGGAACTCACCGGCGACTACCACGGCGAGAGCCACTCGCCGATGTGGTGGGACGCTCGCGTGTACTTCGTCAGCGACCGCGACGGCACCATGAATCTGTGGTCGATGGACGAGAACGGGGGCGACAAGCGCCAGCACACGCGGCACTCGGGGTGGGATGTCCGCGCGCCCTCGCTCGATCGCGGCCGCATCGTCTACCAGCTCGGCGCCGACCTCTGGCTGTTCGACGTCGCCACGAACCGGACGCAGCTGATCCCGATCACGCTGTCGACCGACGTCGACCAGCTGCGGGAGAACTGGGTGGACAACCCGATGGACTACCTGTCGTCGGCGCACCTGTCGCCCGACGGCGACCGCGTGGTGCTCACGGCGCGAGGCCGCGTGTTCGTGGCGCCGGTGAAGACCGGACGTTTCGTGCGCGCGACCCGGAAGGACAGCGTCCGGTATCGCGACGTCGTCTTCATGCCGGACGGAACGTCCCTGCTCGGCCTCAGCGACGAGACGGGAGAGCTCGAGTTCACGCGCATTCCGGCGAACGGCGTCGGCGGCGACGAGCCCGTGACCGCCAATGGCGCCATCCTCCGGTTCCGCGGCTACCCGTCGCCGGACGGCACGTGGATCGCCTGGGACGACAACAACCGCGACCTCTGGGTGATGAACCTGGCGACGAAGGAGACGCGGCGGATCTCCGAGAACCGCGAGGGGATCGGGGCGATGAGCTGGTCCCCCGACGGGCGCTGGCTGGCGTACGTGATGACCGCCGCCAACAGCTTCCAGCAGGTGAAGATCTACGGCCTCGACGCCGGCCGCAGCGTCGCGCTGACCACCGACCGGACGAACAGCTATTCGCCGGCCTGGGATCCGAAGGGCGAGTTCATCTACTTCCTGTCGGACCGGAACCTCCAGACGCTGGTGACGGCGCCGTGGGGGAACCGCCGCCCCGAGCCGTACTTCGACAAGGAGATCGAGATCTATCAGGTTGCGCTGCGCGCCGGCGTGCGATCCCCGTTCCAGCCGGACGACGAACTGCGCCGCCCGGTGGCCTCCGCGGCTCGCCAGGACAGCACGGCCGCGACGGTCGTGCGGATCGACCTCGACGGACTGCCGCTCCGGATCCGCCGCGTACCGGTGGCCTCGGGGAACTACGGCTGGCTGGCCGTGAACGGCGAGGCGCTCTTCTACACGGCCACCGGCTCCGGCGCCGGCGCGCCGACGGACCTGGTCGCCCTCCGGCTCACCAACGACAAGCCCGAGCCGGTGGTGGTGGTCGACGCCGTGCGATCGGCGGAGCTGTCCGCGAACGGCCGGAAGCTCCTCGTCACGAAGGGGACCGCGCTCCACGTCATTGACGCGCGCCCGTCACGCGTCGCGAACGTGAACGACGTGCGCGTCGATCTCACGGGCTGGACCTTCCCGATCGACGTGCGCGCGGACTTCCGCCAGATCTTCGTGGACGCCTGGCGGCTCGAGCGCGACTGGTTCTACGATCCCGGCCTCCATGGCGTCGACTACCGGGCCACGCTCGACAAGTACCTCCCGCTGGTGCAGCGCATAACGACACGGGCCGAACTGAGCGATCTGATCGGATGGGCGGTCGGGGAACTGTCCGCGCTCCACACCTCGGTCGGCGGCGGAGACCTGCGCCGCGGCGAGGACAACATCGCCGTCGCGTCGCTGGGCGCGCGCCTCTTCCGCGACCCCGCGAAGGGCGGCTACCGCATCGACTACATCTACCAGAGCGACCCGGAGTACCCGGCCCAGCGCTCTCCACTCGCCGACCCGGACCTCGGCGTGAAGGCCGGGGAGGTCATCACGGCGGTGAACGGGACGCGGACGCTGGACGCGGAGGACATCGGCGAGCTGCTCCGGAACCAGGTCGGGAAGCAGGTGCTGCTCACCCTCGCGAACGGCGAAACGGCGCGCGACGTGATCGTGACCCCGGTCGGGGACGAGAACGCGCTGCGGTACACGGACTGGGAATACACCCGGCGCCTCGACACCGAGAAGAAAGGCGACGGGCGCATCGGCTACGTGCATCTGCGTTCGATGGGCGGGAACGACATCAACCAGTTCTATCGCGAGTTCACGCCCGTCTTCGACCGGCAGGGGCTGATCCTCGACATGCGGCACAACACCGGCGGCAACATCGACAGCTGGGTGCTGGAGATGCTGCTGCGGAAACCCTGGATGTACTGGAAGGACCGGGTCGGCGAACCGTACTGGAACATGCAGGGCGCCTTCCGCGGGCACATGGTGATGCTCGTGGATCACGAGACGGCATCGGACGGGGAGGCGGTGGCGGAGGGATTCCGGCGCCTTGGCCTTGGCCCCGTCATCGGCACGCGCACCTGGGGCGGCGAGATCTGGCTCAGCAACGTGAACACGCTCACCGACGGCGGCGTGGCGCGTGCCCCCATGAGCGGCGTGTACGGGCCGGAGGGGAAGTGGCTGATCGAGCAGGAAGGCGTGATCCCGGACATCATCGTGGACAACCTGCCGCACGCGACGTTCAACGGACAGGACGCTCAGCTCGACGCGGCGATCGCATACCTGCAGCGGAAGATCGCCGAGGATCCGCGTCCGGTGCCGAAGCCGCCGCCGTACCCGAAGCGGGCGTTCAGGTATCCACCACAATGAGGGGACAGGGTACGGGGTACAGGGTGCGGTGCCGCCGCAGGGTCGTCATGCGCCTCGCGGTGTCGATGCCGGCGCTGCTGCTGTGCGCCGCGCACGCCGAAGCGCAGCGGCGTGTCGTGCTGTTCATCGCCGATGGCGCCGGGGTGAGCTACTGGACGGCGGCGCGTTTCGCGACCGATGCGCTCGCGATCGATCGTTTCCGGGTTCTCGGACTGGTGGACACGCGCGCGTCGAACGCGCTCATCACCGACAGCGGCGCCGGAGCGACCGCGTTTGCGTCCGGGGTGCGCACCTTCAATGGCGCGGTCGGCGTCGGGCCGGATTCGCAGCCTGTCGAAACCGTGCTCGAGGCGGCGAAGAAGCAGGGATGGGCCACCGGGCTTGTCGCCACGTCCAACATCACGGACGCCACGCCGGGTTCGTTTGCCGCCCACGTGCCCTCCCGCGCCCAGCAGCATGAGATCGCCCGGCAGATGACCGAGCTCGGCGTTGACGTCATCCTGGGCGGCGGCGCGCAGTACTTCACCGCCGCCACGCGACCCGATCGGGCCGACCTGCTGGGCCGCCTTGCCCTGACGCACCGGATCGTGACCGATGCGGCGGGCCTGGAGCGGGCGACCGATCCGGCGACGCGCCGCCTGGTGGGCCTCTTCACGCCGGGGCACATGCCGCCCGTTCCGCAGCGCACGCCGACCCTCGCGGCGATGACCGCGCGCGCGATCGAGATCCTCTCCCGCGATCCCGAGGGGTTCTTCCTCGTGGTCGAGGGGTCGCAGGCCGACTGGCGCGGGCACGACAACATGCCGGTCGGCGCCGTGGTCGCCGAGATGCTGGACTTCGATGCCGCGATCCGCGTGGGACTCGACTACCAGGCGCGGCAACCGGATGTCCTCATCCTCGTGGTGTCCGATCACGAGACCGGCGGGATGGCGCTCGAGACCGCCACCGACAGCGTCGTGCTCCAGTCCGCGTCGGACGGACTTCGCGGCGCGCTGCGTGGTCTGGCGCGGGCCATGGGGCTGCTCTCGAAGCCGGCCGCCGACTCGGCTGATTCCACGTCGGTCCGCATGGAGATCACCGCCGCCCGCCTGAGCCAGCAGGCGAAGGGGGGGCGCACGGAACGGCTGGTGGCGGACTACACGACGATCGGCCACACCTCGCAGATGGTGCCGTTGTTCGCCTCCGGGCCCGGCGCCGAGGCGTTCGCCGGCATCCTCGACAACCATCGGGTCGGACAGCTGCTGCTGGAGATCGTGCGGCGGCCGCCGCCGCCGCGGAGGCGCCGGGAGTGAGGACGCGATGGCGGGGGCCCGGGGCCAGCCGCGTCATGCCGTGCGTCGTGGCGCTTGGCGGCGTCCTGGCCGCCGAGGTGCCGGCCGCGGCTCAGGGCCGCTGGTTCAAGGGGAACACGCACGCCCACTCGCTGAACTCGGACGGCGACGTGCCCGTGGACGAGGTCGTGCGGTGGTACCGCACGCATGGCTACCACTTCACGTTCATCACCGAGCACGAGTACTTCACCGACGTGGCCCCGCTGAACGCGTTGTTCGCGGCCGCGAACCGGTTCCTGGTGCTCGCCGGGCAGGAGGTCACCCAGCGGGTGGAGGACCGGTCGCACCCGGGCGGGGCGCGGCAGGCGCACGTCAATGCGTTAGGCACGAACCGGCTGGTGCTGCCCCTCGGCGAACGGAACCTGGCCACCGGGATGTCGATTGCGGCGACCTTCGCGCGGAACGGGCAGGCGATTCGCGACGCGGGCGGGATCATGCAGGTGAACCACCCGAACTTTCTCTGGTCCGTGCCGCTGGCCGACATGATGGACCTGCCGGATTCCACGCTGTTCGAGCTGTGGAACGGGCATCCGATCGTGTACAACCTGGGTGGCACCGACAGCACGGGCCACGTGATGCCGTCCACGGAAGCCAGGTGGGACTCGATCCTGTCGCGCGGCAAGCTGCTCTTCGGGGTGGCCGATGACGACAGCCACAGCTTCAGACCGGAGGACGCCGGGAATCCGGATCTGGCTCGCCCGGGGCGGGGGTGGATCTGGGTCCGGGCAGACACCTTGAGTCCCACCGCGATCCTCGACGCGCTGCGACGCGGGGACTTCTACTCGTCCACCGGGATCGTGCTCCGCGACCTGCGCGTGAGCCCGGGCGAGTACCGCCTGGAGATCACCCCGGCGGGTGACCGGCGGTACCTCACGGAGTTCATCGGGCACGGGGGGCGCGTGCTCGCCACGTCCACGACGCTCCGGCCGGTGTACCGGATCACCGGTAACGAGGGGTACGTCCGCGCGCGCGTCTCGGATTCGAGCGGGCGAATGGCGTGGACGCAGGCGGTGCGGGTTCGCCGATAGACAGCCGTACGGGGCCGCGCGCGGCCGGCTCGTCTCGACCGCGCGCGGACGGCTCGTCCCGACCGCCCCCCGCTGCGCCGCCTACCGGTTCTCGCGGCCGTCCCCGTGCGCGTCCACCATCGCCTGCGCCGCGGTGATCTGCCCGTCCTTCCACCGCGGCGCCGGCGCCGGCGCGGGATGATTCCCCAGCTGCGCCATCGTCGAGGCGTCGAACAGCCGGCCGTTGATCATCACGTACCGGATCGACGTGCTGTTCCGGATGTTCTCCAGCGGATTGCGGTCGAGCACGAGCAGGTCGGCCAGCTTGCCGGCCGCGACCGTCCCCAGGTCGCCGTCCAATCCGAGGTACAGCGCGCCGTTCACCGTCGCCGCCCTGAGCGCGTCATGGTTGCTCATGCCGCCCTGCTGCAGCATCCAGATCTCCCAGTGCGCGGCCAGGCCGTGCAGCTGTCCGTGGGCCCCGATCTGCACCCTGCCGCCCCTGTCCGCATACGCCTTCACCGCGCGGGACACGTCGAGGTACTGGTAATCGTCGTCGGCCGCCATCTGCCGCCGGCGGGCGCGGGAATCGAGGACGGCGTCCGGCGTGAAGCGCCGCAGCCGCTCGTTCTTCCAGACCTCGTCGTGCTGGTACCACCAGTACTCGCCGCTCAGCCCGCCGTAGTTCACCACCAGGGTCGGCGTGTACCCGCTCCGGCTCGATGCCATGAGCGTCAGCGCGTCCTCGTACAGCGGCGCCACGGGCACGTTGTGCTCCAGCCCCGTGTGCCCGTCGAGCACGTGGGTCATGTTGTTGGCGTAGTTGCTCCCGCCTTCGGGCACCACCATCATCTGCAGCTCGCGCGCGGCCTCCACGATCTGCTGCCGCGCATCGCGTCGCGGCTGGTTGTAGCTCTTCACGCTGAACGCGCCCACCGCCTTCATGCGGCGCAGGTGGCCGAGGGCCTCCTCGTACGACGTCGTAATCGCCTTGATGGAGCCTTCCGCGCCGTAGAGGATCGTGCCCGTGGAGAAGAGCCGCGGGCCGATCACCCCGCCGTCCCTGATGATCTCCGACGTGCTGAAGACCTGCTCCGTCGCGTTCGACGGGTCGTGCATCGTCGTGACGCCGAAGGCGAGATTGGCCAGGAAGCCCCAGTTGGTCCTGGGCGTGATGCCGCTGGATCCCGTGCCGATGTGGGCATGCGCGTCCACGATCCCGGGCATGATGAACTTGCCGCGAACGTCGATGCGCCGCGCGCCGGCGGGAATGCGCACGCTCCCGGACGGTCCGGCCGCCGTGATGCGATTCCCCTCGATGACCACCGTGGCGTTCCGGATCACCTCGTTCCCGTTCATGGTGATCACCGTGCCGCCGGTCAGCGCCAGCGCGCCCGACGGCTTCGCGAAGGGGCGGCGGAGCCCGATCGGCGTGCCGGCTGCCTCCGGTTCCCGGCGCACCGTGCTGGTGTCCTCCGTCTCGAACGGGAACGTCGCCGCCAGATCGCGCTGGAAGAGTTCGGGACCGAGCGACCAGTACACGCGCCGTGAGTCCGCCGACCAGTGCAGGTACGTCCCCGCGTCGCGGGAGATGCGCCGGATCGGATACTCGGCCGTGGAGGGACCGAGGTCCACCTGGGCCCCGGTCATCGGGAGCGGACCCACGTACGCGTTGAAGCGCTCCACCCAGGCCACGTACCGCTCGTCCGGCGAGGGGACGAACTGCGTCCCGTTCTCGGCGGTGATGTGCACGCGCCGGTCACCGCCGGCGAGGTTGAACGACACGAGCGCGGCACGGTTGTTCTGTCCCGACGTGACGAAGATTCTGGCGCCGTCCCGGCTGAAGCGCGGCTCGACGCCTTCCTCCGTCACCAGCCGCGGCTCGCCCCCCGCGGCCGGCATGACGTACACGCCGGTGTTCCGGGTGTACAGGTTGCCGCGCAGGCCGTCGCCGCCGATCCGGCGGTACACGATCTGGCTCCCGTCGGGTGAGTACCGCGGCTCCACGTAGTGCCCCGGCGCCCGGGTGAGCACCCGTCCATTCCGCCCGTCGGCCGACACGGTGCGGATGCTGCCGAGGGAGTCGTCGTCCCAGGTGGCGTAGACGACGGAGGCCCCGTCGGGGGACCAGGCGGGATGGATCTCGAAGTGCGTCGCACTCGTCAGGCGGCGCGGCGTGCCCGAGGGCAGGTCCTTCACCCAGAGGGAGCCGACCGCGTTGTACATCACCCGCCGCTGGTCGGGAGCAACGCTCACCCAGCGCAGCATCTTCACGTCGAACGTGTCCGGCGCCACCGGCTGCGCGAAGCGCACCGCGTCGGTGATCACCTGAGTGATGCGCGCGGTGAAGGGGATGGGCGTGGCCTGCCCGGTGGCGACGGCGACGCTCCAGATCCTTCCCTGCGCCCAGATGACGATGCGCTGTCCGTCGGGCGTCCAGGCGTAGCCGGGGTACGTGCCGTAGATCGCCCACGCCTCCTGCTGGTCGCGGTCGAGCCCGTCCCAGAGGCGGCGCTCGCGGCCGCTCTCCACGTCGCTCAGCATCAGCACGCTCTTCCCGTCGATGCGCCGGATGAAGGCGATCGTGCGGCCGTCGGGCGACGGCTGCGGGCGCAGCGAACCGCCCGCCCCGAACAGCCAGGGCCGCCGCTGGCCCGTCTGCCGATCGTAGCGCTGGACCACGTACACCACGCCGTAGGGGTCGCGGTTGTACTGGAAGCCGCCCCCGGGAGAAACGTCCTCGCTGAAGTACACGTACCGGCCGTCGGGCGAGAGGGCCGGTTCGGTGGCGTTCTGCTCCCAGTTGCGCCGGTCGGTCAGCTTGAGCCCCGTGCCGCCGGCGACGTGATAGAGCCACATCTCGCCGGCGCCGACCGACCGCGTGTTCCGGAAGTGCTTGCGTCCGACGAGGTACTGCCCATCGGGCGTCCAGGCCGGATTGGATACCTCACGCTCGCGCTCGCGCGTGACCTGGCGAAGATCGCCCCCGCGCGTGTCCATGGTCCACAGGTTCATGAGTCCGTCGCGGTCGGAAGCGATCGCGATCCGCCGGCCGTCGGGCGAGAAGCGCGGCTGCATTTCGTAGGCGGCGCCGCCAAGGACGAGCGTGGCCGTCCCCCCCGTGATCGGCATGGAGTAGATGTCGCCGAGCAGGTCGAAGACGATCGTGCGACCATCCGGCGACACGTCGAGGGACATCCAGGTGCCCGCCGACGTCTCGAAGGTGAGGTCCCGCGCCGCGGAACGCCGTGCGGAAACGTCCCAGCGGGCCGGGACGGTGGGCGAAGCCGACGGCGCCTGCGCGAGGACGGGGGCAGCGCCTGCAAGCAGCAGGGCGACGAGTCGTGTGCTGGCCGTGGACATACGTGTCGATCGATCCGTGAATGGGAGACAGGATGGGCAAGCTCGCCCGGGCGGCAGTGCGGGACAAGGCGGTGAGGGTCAGTCCGTCCTGCCGTGGGTTGAGTCGAACTGGACAGCGACGCCCTCCGTCCGATGTTCCGGCGCTTGGCGCTTGGCGCCTGGCGCTCCCCTACGACACCGGCGGCGGCCGGTCGTCAGGCTGGGCGAAGTTCGAGAGGAAGAGCCGCTCCTGCGGCGTCAGGGCCGACATGCCGTGTGCGCTGATCTTGTCGAGGATGCGGTTCACCTCGTCGCGATTGACCTCGTGGACCCGCGACAGATCCACTTCGGGGCGTTTCGTCAACGGCAGCTCCCGGACGGGCGGACCCGCCGTGGCGCGCTTGCGGAACTCCAGCCGCTTGCGGTCGAGGTACTTGAGGTACAGGAACGCGCCGGCGTAGCCGCCGAGGTGGGCGAAGTGAGCCACGTTCCCGCCACGGCCGCCGAGGCCTGCCCATAGCGAAAGCACGGTGGTGATGATCACCAGGAGCCTCGCCGGGACGGGGATGATGCCGTAGATGTGGATCGGGGCGTCGGGCCAGAACCAGGCGAAGCCGAGCATGACGCCGAAGATCGCCCCGGACGCTCCGAGCACGGCCGCCGAGGGCCCGAGGACCAGTGAGAGCAGCGCGCCGGTGATGCCGCTCAGGAGGTAGAGGATCAGGAAGTTCCGGGAGCCGAGCCGCTCTTCGAGGCGGGGCCCGAAGAAGTACAGGCCGAGCATGTTGAACAGCAGGTGCATCATGCCGGCGTGCAGGAACATGTACGTGATGATCGTCCATGGCCGCACGAGGATGAGCTGCGGGATGAAGATCAGCGCGCCGGTCACCCAGCCAAGGGTGTTCTGGAGGAAGAACACCCCGATGTTGGCGAACAGGAGGATGCGGACGTAGGGGGTCACGGGCGAAAGATAGCAGATGGCAGAAAGCACACGACCGATAACAGACAACCGATGGCAGACCGGCGGTAGCAGGGTGCAGATTGAGTGGCACAGACCGCCGAGCGGACCTTCAACACGCAGGAGATTCGCGCAATGCACGCTTCACGGGCCGGACGACTCGTGCTCATCAGTGCCCTGACGGGTCTCGCCCAGGCCGCGGCGCAGGCACCGCAGGGGACGCCCGGGGCGCAGACGCCGACCCAGGGGCAAGGGGCTGGACGCGGCGGCGCCAACCGACCGCGCCCGTACAGCCAGGTGGTCACGGACCGCGCGGCGAGCGACACGGGCGTCATCACGGTCCACCGCGTGGAGGATCGGTTCCTGTTCGAGCTGCCGGACTCGGTCGTGGGCCGCGACTTCCTGCTGGTCAGCCGGATCGCGGGGGTCCCGGTGAACGTCGGCGGCTTCCTCTCGGCGGGGACGTCGGTCGGGGAACGGCTCGTGCGCTGGGAGCGGAGCGGCGACCGCGTTTCGCTGCGGAGCATCAGCGTGGACGCCGTGGCCGACGACTCGCTGCCGATCGCCCTGTCGGTGGCCAGCAACAACGTCGGAGCCATCCTCATGACGTTCCCGGTGCAGGCCTACGGCCGGGCGGGGGCGCGCGACAGCGCCACGTTCGTCATCGACGTGACCGAGTTCTTCGCCGGCGACACGCCCACGCTGAGCGGCCTGAGTGCGGCGCAGCGCCGCACGTATCAGGTGCGCCGGCTCGATCCCGCCCGCAGCTACATCACCGCGATCCGGTCCTTCCCGCTCAACGTCGAGGTCCGCCATACGCAGACGTTCGACGCGGCCGAACCGCCGGGCGATCAGCGCTCGGGCGCCCTCTCGCTGGAGATGCGGCAGTCCCTCGTGCTCCTGCCGCGAACGCCGATGCGGCCGCGATACGCCGATGCGCGCGTCGGCTTCTTCACGGTCGATCGCGTCAACTACGGCCTCGATGTCCCCAAGGCCGCCACCGAAACGTTCATCCGGCGCTGGCGGCTTGAACCGAAGGACCCCGCAGCGTACGCGCGCGGCGAACTGGTGGAGCCGGTGAGGCCGATCGTGTATTACCTGGACCCGGCGACGCCGACGAAATGGCGCAAGTACATGCGCCAGGGCGTCGAGGACTGGCAGCGCGTCTTCGAGAAGGCCGGGTTCCGGAACGCGATTCTGGCGCGGGACGCTCCCACCCCGGACGAGGACCCCGAGTGGGATCCGGAGGACATCCGGTATTCCGTCGTGCGCTGGGCGGCCAGTCTGGTGCGGAACGCCGTGGGGCCCAGCACCTCGGATCCGCGGACCGGCGAGATCATCGAGAGCGACATCACCTGGTACCACAACCACATGCGGTCGTACCGGAACCGGCTGATGATCGAGACCGGGGCCGCGAACCCGGCTGCCCGGTCGCTCGACATCCCCGAGGAGCTGATGGGCGAGACCATGCGCCAGGTCATCACCCACGAGATCGGGCACGCGTTAGGCCTGCCGCACAACATGGTGGCGTCGAGCTCGTTTCCCGTGGACTCGCTGCGAAAGGTGAGCTTCACGCGCCGGTACGGCGTGTCGGCCACCATCATGGACTATGCGCGGCAGAACTACATCGCCCAGCCCGGCGACGGCCTCGAGCCGAAGGATTTCATCCGCCGCCTCGGCCCCTTCGACGACTTCGCGATCAACTGGGGGTACCGGGTGATCCCCACGGCAGCCACCCCGGAGGCCGAACGCCCGATCCTCAACCGCTGGCTGGTTGAACAGACCGGGCCGATGCCGTACCGGTACGTGCCCCAGCAGTACTCGGGGATCGACCCGCGCGCGCAGACCGAGGACCTGGGCGACGACCCCGTCAGGGCCGGCGCGTATGCGGTCGCGAACCTCAAGCGCGTCGTGCCGAACCTCGTCGCGTGGACGACGAAGGGGGGCGAGGATTTCACGGAGCTCAACGAGCTGTATGCGGAGACCGTGGGGATGTGGGCGCAGTACATGGGGCACGTGACCACGCTCATTGGCGGCGTGACCGTGGACAACAAGACGGCGGACCAGTCGGGCGCTGTCTATTCCGTGGTGCCCCGCGCCCGCCAGCGGGCCGCGCTGGACTTCCTCGTGGAGCACGCCCTGACGACGCCGTCCTGGCTCGCGCCGGCGGACATCCTGAGCCGGCTGGGGCCGCCGGCGGGGGCCG
>JABWBJ010000271.1 GCA_013360595.1 Gemmatimonadaceae bacterium
TGCACGCACAACCCGCTGGGCGTGAAGGGCTGCGGCGAGGCCGGCGCCATCGGCTCGCCGGCCGCCGTCATCAACGCGATCTGCGATGCCATCGGCGTGGCGCCGGACCGCGACGCAGCCGAGGGCGCCAGCGGCGCCACGGGCGAGGAGCAGCGTTCCGCGGGGCGGCGCGTACTCACCGGGCAGGCCTCGAAGCTCGTCGTCGAACCCCTGGTACTCGAGGCTCACGCCGAGCGAGTCCGCGTACTCGCGAAAGAGCGCGCGAACGGCGTCGAGTTCGTCCGCGCCGTCGCGCACGAGAACCTCAGGGCCGCGCGTGTCCATGGCACATGATTCTTCGCCGAATTCGTGACCGACCGCAAGCCGGTGTGGGGCAACGGGTTGTCAACCCTGCACCGCGGGCCGGTCCGCGAAGAAACGAAGCCCGCGGCCGTCCCGTAGTACTGGGCACCCCTTCCCCGAGCAGGAACGTGAAGAACACCACCTTGCGTGCCGCCCGCGCTTTCGCGCTGGGCGTTCTTTTCTCCGTCCCTGCCTTTGCGCAGGGGGTTGCCGTTCGCGACCTCCCGAAGCCGTCACGCGAGATCGAGGATCCGTTCTCGATGGTGGGCGGCGCGGTGGAGATCCGCGGCGGGAAGGTGATCGCGGCCGACGCGATCGAGATGGAACTGGTGGTCGTCGACTTCGCGGCCGGCACGCGGACGCCGTTAGGCCGCCAGGGCAGCGGGCCCGGCGAGTATCGCGCGCCGGCCGGGATCATGCGCCTGCAGGGCGACACGATCTGGGTCCTCGACGCGGCGCAGCAGCGGGTCGTGGTGTTCAACCCGGACCTCACGCCCGGGACGACCTTCCCCCTGCTGACGTTCGACCAGTCGACGATGAGCGCGCTGACGGCGCCCTTCTTCAACGATCGCCGGGGACGGATCTACGCCAGCGCCATGGTCATCCAGGCGGGCACCGGCGGTGGCGACATGCAGATCTCGCTGCCCGACTCCGTGGGGCTCGTCCGCGTCGAACCCCGCGGCAGCGCCGGGCGGACCGAACTGGCCAAACTGCGATTCCCTGTGAGCGGCCGGCCCCAGATCAGCCGGGCCGGCAACGCCATGAAATACACGATGGCGTATCCCGGACTGGTGGCGTCCGATCCCTGGGCGGTCTTCCCCGATGGCCGGATCGCCGTCATCCGAGGCGCCGACTACTCGGTGTTCTTCATCGACGCCGACGGGAAGAAGTCATCACCGGTCCGGGTCCCGTACGAGCCGATCCGGGTGACGGCGGCCGACCAGAAGGCCGAGCTGGACGAGGCCCGCCGGCAGATGGCGGAGCAGGGCAAGGCGGCGCAGAAGATGATGCCGGCCGGGTTCTCCATGGACTTCGAGATGCTCCCGCCGGCATCCTGGCCGGCCAACTACCCTCCCGTGTCGCCGTTAGGCGCGCTGGCGGCGCCGGATGGCCGCCTGTGGGTGAAGCGGGCGACTCCCTTCCGCGTGGGCCGGGAGCAATGGGACGTGCTCGACGCGACCGGCAGGCTGGTCGCGCGCTGGCGCCTGCCCCCCAGGACGTCCATCGTCGGGGTCGGGCAGGGCGTCGTGTACACCGCTCGCACGGATGAAGACGACCTGCGGTACCTGCAGCGGGTGGAGGTGCCGAAGTGAGTTGAGAGTTGAGAGTTGAGAGTTGAGAGTTGAGAGGCATGGTGATCTGCCGCGCGGCTTCCATGAGGCCACGCGGCGGGTTTCCTTACGGGGTGGCCACGACTCAGCCCGTCACGCTGCGGCGCTTTCTGACATTGACCGGCCGCGCCATGGCGCTGCGCTGTCCGCGCTGCGGCGGAGGATCGCTCTTCCGGTCGTGGTGGGCGCTCAAGCCGGCGTGCCCCTCGTGCGGGTTCGCACTGGACCGCGGCGAGCCGGACTTCTGGATCGGCGGGTACGCGGTCAACATCGTCGCCGCCGAGCTGCTCGTGACGATCCTGCTGGTCGCCCTGGCCGTGGCGACGTGGCCCGACGTGCCGTGGGCGCTCATCCAGTACGGAGGCGTCGCACTGGCGCTCGGCGTGCCGATCCTGTTCTTCCCGGTCTCGCGCGTGCTGTGGCTGGCGTGGGACTTCTGTTTCCGCCCGGATCGCGACTGAGCGCATGGGCCGAACTCCGCGCGTTCCCGAGCTGCCCCCGGGCATTCCCCGGCGTGGCCGGCACGCTCTCAAGGCCGTCGGACGGCTCGGACTCGCCGGCCTGCGCTGGCGTATCGACGGGACGTTCCCCGACCTCGGGAAGTTCGTGCTCATCGTGGCGCCCCACACGTCGAACTGGGATTTCGTCGTTGCCCTGCTATGCGATCTGGCGCTCGACATGGACGCGGCCTGGCTCGGGAAGCACACGATCTTCGTGGGGCCGTTCGGGCGCTGGCTCCGGTCACTGGGCGGGATCCCGGTGGAGCGGAGCGCGTCGCACAACGTGGTGGCGCAGGCGGCGTCGGAGTTTGCGCGGCGGGAACGGATGATCCTGGCCCTGGCGCCCGAGGGAACGCGCCGGAAGGTGACCGCGTGGAAGAGCGGCTACTGGCACATCGCGCGGGCCGCGGGGGTTCCGATCGTGCCGGTTGGACTCGACTTCGCACGCCGCGCCGCGGTCATTGGCGAACTGCGCACGCCCACGGACTCCCTGGAATCCGATGAGGCCGTCTTCCGGGCCTTTTTCGCGACCATCACGCCCAAGCGCCCGGAGCTGCGTTAGGCGCCATTGACCCGGACCGGGGACGTATCTGCGTCATGCGGCGGGCCTCGCCAGCTCGCGAAACCGCCGCCTGCCGTACGCCACTTTTCGGAAACGGCCCAGGTGCGAGCTGATGACCTTCAGACCGCGCGGAAGAGCCGGGCGAGGTCGATCACCAGCGGTTCACCGGCACCGGCCGGATGCCACACGACTCGTTCCGACTCCACCGTCGGGAAGATCACGTCGGGCGTCCACATCTCCACGGACCGGGCGTCGGCGTCCACCAGCAGGTACAGCGGCACGCCGACTTCCTGGTACAACCGGCGTTTCGTGAACCGATCGGCGCGCTGGCTCGAAGGACTCAGCACCTCGACCGCCAGCATCAGCGAACGAACATGTCGCCAATCCATGGTCCGGGTCTCACCGAGTGGAGCGACGAGTACGTCGGGGACCACGAGCGTGTCGTCACTCCATGAGATGTCCCCGCCCGCGAAGACCTCGCCAACCGGTTCGCGCTCCAGGTACGATCCGATCTCCTGCACCAGGCGCGCCACGATGCGCTGGTGCAACATTCGTGGCGACGGGCTCACGAGCAGTTCCCCGTGAACCGTCTCGTACCTGTTCCCGTCCTCGGGAAGGGCGCGGACCATTTCCGCGGTCCAGTACACCGGCGCGGCCATGCCCATATACTCGGCTCGGCGGAAGGGTAAAGACAAGGGGACACGCCACAACCTGCGCGTGCCCGCATCGAGGTCCTTCATCCGGACAACGCGGAGTGTGTCATGGGAACGCACCGCTCGGCGAGATTACCGAGCCGGTGGCGGCGTCCAGAACCCCGCGGTTCCTACGGCGTTGGCTGAGACCGCGCGCGCGTAGAACGCCGAGTTGAACACGACGCGGAAGGTACCATGCGGCTGGCCGCGCCACTGCGGCTGGAACGCGAGCAGCACGATGTGGCCGTTGCCTCGCCTGACGTCCACCGCCGCCGCGTGCCCCCGCATCCGTTCGGCGCCATGCAGGAAGCCCGAGCGGAGGGGTGACCCTTCGGCCGGGTACCTGGCCATCACGGCGCCGTCGAAGCCGTCGAGGGTCGTGAAGACCGGGCTGCCGCTCACGACGACGTCGGCCTCGGCGGGCATCCCGGCCATGACCGGATGCGTCGTGTCCACGATGGCGCGCATGATCGACACGCCGGTGAAGTACTCCTGGCGCGGGACGCCGGCCACGACATTGCGGACCGGCAGCTGCAGGGCGCTGATGAGCGATGCGGTCCCCTGGTTCCAGGCCACGACCGTGCCGCCGCCACGCACGAAGCGGTCGATGCCGGCCATGCGAGCACTGTCTTCGGCGCTGACCGCGGGCGGCGCCCCGGCGGCGCGCCCTCCCG
>JABWBJ010000272.1 GCA_013360595.1 Gemmatimonadaceae bacterium
CGGCATGCCGGCCCACCTGGTGGCAGAGCTCGAGCAGCAGCGCGATTGAGAACTGCGCCACCGACGCCGTGCCGTAGGTGGGAATATTCGTGACGGTGACGCCGTGCGCCCTCGCCGCCGGCCCGTCCCCCGCCGGCGTCCGAGGAGTCCGGCGCCTCGCGCAACGCGCGCTTCTGGACCGTCGCCAGCACCTTGCCGTTCGCATCCCAGAGCTCTTCGGCCGATCCGAACGACGTGTACTGCACGACGTACGAGAACGGCTTCTGCATCGTCGTCACGCGGAAGAACTGGCCGTCCGGCGACGCGTCCACGCTCTGGATCATGGCCGGCGCGCCGATCTTCCGGACCGCCTTCGTCCGTACGTCGATCATGGCCAGCTGGCCGGTCACGAACCACTCCATCTGGTCCATTTCCCACGGCTCTTCCAGCAGGCTCGCGAAGTTGCGCTGGGGCGACGCCTTGCCCTCCATCCAGACGCGCACCTGCGGACCCGTGGCGACCGCCGGCTTCGGCGGCATCGGGGCGCGCGGTTCCGGCACCAGCACGGCGACGACGTGCCTTCCGTCCGCGGTCCAGTCCACCGAGGTCACGAGCGTCGCCAGGAGCGGCGTCCTGGTGATCTGCACCGACTTCCTCGTGGCGACGTCGGCCACGAAGACGTGGGTCGCGGTCTCGAAGTTCGCGAGATAGGCCAGCTGCCTGCCGTCCGGGGACCACGCCGACGAGCTGACGGTGGCTCCCTTCGGCGTTTCGATCGTGGTGGACGTACCGGTGACGGCGTCGATGAGGGAGAGTCCGACCGCGCCGCGCGTGGTCAGGCTGCGGGCCCGGTTGGCCGCCGGGTCGACCTGCAGTCCCGCGAAATAGAGGTGCGGCTTGCCGAACGCGCTGACCGACGGGAGCCCCTCGCTCTGCTCCTTCAGAAAGTGCCGGCGGTCGGGGCTCGGCTGCGTCAGGGAGACGTTGAGGTGGCGCGGGGCGGTGACGAGCTTCGCGATGACCTCGGGGGGTCTGACGTAGGTCTCCCTGGCGAGGAGCTCGCGAGCGGCTTCGACGGCGCCGGCGTTGGCGTCCTGGGAGCGTGCCGGCTGGTGGGCGGCGACCAGGGCAACGGCAACGGCGAGGAGGGTGACTGACCTGGGCGTGGGCATGGCGGATACTGGTGGGGAACTTCGGGCGGGGTCGGCGGTTCGAAGCACGGGCTGCCTGGGGAGAATCTGCGCCGTTCCCTTCCAGCCCGACAGACGCAAACTTGCAGTCGCGCCCGCCCGGAGGCCCTGGCCATGAACCGTCACTGGTCGATCTACGCAATCGCCCTGTTCGCCGCTGCCGTCCTGGCGCCGGATCTGGCCGCGTCGCAGGACATGCGGTCCGTGAAGGGGACCGTGTCGGATTCCTCGGGGCGGCCGGTGCCCTATGTGAACATCGATGGCGGCCCGCGGTACCGGTCGGTCACCAACGCTTCGGGGGAGTTCACCCTGAAGCTGCCGGCGAAGGAGGCCATGGAGGTGGCCGTGCGGCGGATCGGCTTCCTGCCGGCGAAGTTCAAGGTCGAGCCTGGCGGCGACACCACGGTGGCCATCCAGCTGCAGCAGCTGGGGGTGATGCTCAACGCGCAGGTGGTGCGGGCGCAGCAGCAGATGCGGAGCCTGGAGTTCCGCGGGTTCTACGAGCGGATGCTGCAGCGGGAGCAGGGGGCGCTGGTCGGGGAGTTCGTCACGCCGGAAGAGATCGAGATGCGGAATCCGCAGCGGGTGACGCAGTTGTTCGAGCAGCGGAGCGGGATCCACGTGCGACGTGAGGGGCGGTGCCAGGTGATCGTGCAGTGTTTCCGGGTGCTCGGCACCGGCGGCTGCGCGGCGACGGTGTACCTGGACGGGCAGCGGCTCAACCGGTTGCAGGACGCGGCGGCGACGGGATCGAGCGCGGCCCCGCCGATCGACGAGCTGATCACCGTATCCAGCGTGGCCGCGATCGAGATCTATCCGCGCGGGTCGTCAGCGCCGCCCAAGTACCAGTCCTTCGCGGGAACGTGCGCGGTGGTGGTGATCTGGACGAGATGACACCCTGTGGGGAACGACCCGGCGTGTACTCCGGGGAATGTCGGATGGCTCAGTCGAGAGCCGCCTGAGCACCACGTTGACGGCCTGGGCGGCTTTGACGGTAGCCGGAGAAGCCCGCTCGGGACGCGGCTACCGGACTGGAAAGCCGTTCGTCGTCAGCTGCGCAGCTGGTACGGTTCCCTCGCCAGGCGGCCTGGTTCCAATGAGCGCAATGCGCGCGAATCGAATCCGATACTCGCCAGGACTGAGAGACGGCGGTAGCAGGAACGGCAACACTCTCGTGGCCAATGGGGGGACACCAATGAGAACATCGTTGCAGGGCCTGCCTGCCCCCTCGACAGCGTCCCATCCAACGGGGCGTGAGCGACGCTCCAGGTTCCAGTCGCAGGGTCCGAACGCAAGCGAGTAATGGCTCAGATTGACGATTCGCATGGCGATCTCGGCACCTGCGAAGGCGCTCGAATCGACAATAGACAGCGAGACGTACCGAGTTGGCGGGTTGGACTCCGTCGCCGGGTGACCGCAACCAGTCGCGGCAACCACCAGACCACCGATGCTTCCAAAGATCACGCGCCTGTGCAGCATTCCCCCTCCCCGGAGCGAGTATCTGCCGCCCCTGGTAGAAGTAAGTAGCGCCACCCCGCCTAAGTACCAGTCCTTCGCGGGAACGTGCCCGTCGTCGTGATCTGGACGAGATGACTCCCGGCTAGCGCACGCCCGCCAGCATGCTGACCACCAGCAGGCTCCACTGCGGACCCAGCCATCCCTTGTCGCCGTCATCGTAGGACTCGGTGACCGAGTGGGCCCCGCGCCCCTCGCCGCCGCCGTCGAGCGTGATCGCCTGGATCCCCAGGCTCATCGGCCAGTTGGCGTCGGTGCTCGACGCCCCGCCGGGAGCGTCGAAGCCTAACGCGCGGGCGGCGGCCTTCGCGGTCCGGATGATCCGCTGCGTATCCGGCGGCGCCGCGGCCGGCCGCACCCCCATCGACTCCACATCCACCGTTACCTTCACCCGCGACGACGGCCAGCGCGCATTCTCCTCCGCCAGCGCCGCGTCCACCGCGCGCCGGAACTGCGCGTCCACCTTCGCCAGCTCCTCCGGCGACTCCGACCGCAGGTCCACCTCCATCGCCCCCAGCGGCGAGATCGTGTTCACCGACGTCCCGCCCTCGATGATCCCGACGTTGAATGTCGTCTTCGGCGTCCGCGGCACCTGGATCTCCGAGATCTTCGCGATCGCCCGCCCCAGCGCATGGATCGGGCTCGGCATCCCGAAGGCGCCGTAGCTGTGCCCGCCCGGGCCCCTGAACGAAACCCTGTACCGGTTGCTCCCGACCGCGGCGTCGGTGAGGCCGAGTCCGGTCCCGTCCACCGAGATGAAGTAGTCGATCCTGGCCGGCGGCTTCGCGAACAGGTGCTTCACCCCGCGCAGGTTCCCCGGCCCCTCCTCGCCCACGTTGGCCACGAAGAAGATCGTCCCTTGCGTCCGCACGCTGGCCGCATTCATGGCCTTGGCCACGGCGAGCAGCACCGCGAGCCCGCGACAATCGTCCCCGATCCCCGGTCCGCTCAGCAGCGTCCCCTGCCGCCTGACGCGGACGTCGGTCTCCTCGGGAAACACGGTATCCAGATGCGCCGCGAGCACCACCACCGGGCCCCCGCCGCTCCCCGGCCGCTCGGCGATCACGTTGCCGATCGAGTCCACGGTCACGCGGAGGCCGAGCGCCTCGAAACGGCGCTTCATTTCGGCGGCGCGCCGTTCTTCCTTGAACGGCGGGGCCGGGATCTCGCAGATCGAGACCTGCTGGTCCACCGTCCAGGCGTTGTCCGACCGGATGTGCTCCAGCGCGGCGCGGATGGCGGCGTTGGTGGTGACGTCGGCGGGGAGAGGAGCGCCCTGCGCGAACGCGGGGCCAGTGACGACGGCGAGAGCGAGGGCGAGGTGCAGGCGGATCATTGGGCCGAGGCGATGAGCGTGGCGATCTCGGCGGGCCGGAGGCCGGCGCCGATGGCGAGCGCGAGGAGCATGCGGCGCA
>JABWBJ010000273.1 GCA_013360595.1 Gemmatimonadaceae bacterium
AACCGCACGTTCCGGGCGTTGAAGGTGTCCGCTCCGCCGTTGATCACCACCGGCACCCCGGCCCGCGCCAGCAGCCCGGCGTTCTCCTGCCGCGCCCCCAGCGTCGCGAACGACTGCGGGATGTTGTTCAGCGCCCCGACGAGCACCGGCACCCGCGCCGCCGCCAGCTGATCCGCTACCATCCAGGCCTCGGCCCCCCCGCTCACGACCAGGCGGAGCGAGAACTCACGGGCCAGGCCCAGCGCCGACTGGATGTCGCTCGCCCGGTTCGCTTCGAGCACCAGCGGCAGGCGTCCCTGCAGCACCGGGATCATCGCCTCGAGGTCGCCGCGGCGCGCCGCGAATTCGCGCGTCTGGTTCCGCTCGTAGTCGGCCCGACGCCGGGCATAGTCGCGGGTGTCCGCCAGCAGGTCGCGCAGCCGCTGCAGCACCTCGGCCCGGGATCCGCCAACCTGATCCCCCTTGCTCCCGATGTCGCCGACCATCCAGACCGGCGCGCGCAGCACCAGGTCGGACAGCGTCGTGCTGTTCGCCAGGTCCACGACCGCCGCCTGGCCGGCCACCAGGCCGCCCCCGGGCACCACCCCGACCGTCGTTATGCCGTCGTTCCGCGTGACCTGGATCAGCGGAGAGTGGGGATTGAACCCCTCCCAGGCCTTGTGCGACGCGGTGATCGCGTCGCCGCGCCCCCGGGCCGGGATGTCCACCGTCTCCTCTACGGCGCCGATCTCCACGATGCCAAGATTGGTCGCGGCGTTGATGATCCCCGGCGTCACCCACTTGCCGGTGGCGTCGATCCGCTGCGCATCGGCGGGGACGGCGATGCCGGCCCCCACCGCTACGATCCGTCCGTCACGGATGAGCACCGTCCCGTTCTCGATCATCGGTCCGCTTACGGGATAGACGCGCCCTCCCGTGATCGCGACCGCCTGCGCACCGAGCGTGCCGGCCGCCAGCAGGCAGCCCCCCACCAGCCCCGATACGCCTCGCATCAAGCGCCTCATCTGGCACCTCCCGGCCCCGGCACGTAGCCGAGCTCGAAGTCCGTCCGCCAGCGCTGGCTCGGATCCAGCCGGTCAAAGAGCATCGCGCCGTCCACGAAGACCTTCTCGGCGCGCGCGTACACACTGAAGGGATTCCGGTCCCAGAGCACCACGTCGGCGTTCTTCCCCGCGACGAGCGAACCGATCCGGTCGTCCAGCCCCAGGGCCCACGCGGGGTTGATCGTGATCCACTTGATCGCCTCCTCCTCGGGGATCCGGATCCCGAGCTCGCGGCCCTCGGAGATGCCCTTGGCCGCGTCCTGGTTCAGACGCTGCATCCCGTTCGGATCGTCGGAGTGCACGATCGTCCGCGCTCCGGCGTTATGCAGCAGCGCCAGGTTCCCGCGGACGCCGTCCATCGCCTCGATCTTGAAGCCGCCCCAGTCCGACCAGACCGACGCCGAGATGCCGTTCGCGGCCAGCAGGTCCGCCACCTTGTACGCTTCCACGCCATGGTGGAACGACTTGATCGAGTAGCCGAACTCCTTCGCGATGTCGATCATCTGCGCCATTTCGTCGGCCCGGTAGCAGTGGTTGTGCACGAGGATGTTCCCCCGCAGCACGTCCGCCAGCGTCTCCATCGCCAGGTCGCGGGCCGGGGGATCCCCCTTGCGATCCCCCGCCAGCCACTTGTCCCAGCGCCGGCGGTACTGCTCGGCCTGGATCCACTGGGCCCGATAGCCGGCCACGTTGCCCATGCGGGTCATCAGGCCTCGCTGCGCGTAGACGCGCTTCGGATTCTCGCCGCACGCCATCTTGAGGCCGTACTTCGCGCCCGGAAACTTCATGCCCTGGACCGTGCGCGAGGGCACGACCTTCAGGACCACGCTGCGCCCGCCGAACAGGTTCGCCGACCCCGGGAGGATCTGGATCGTCGTCACGCCGGCCGAAAGCGCGCGCGGGAACTGCGGATCCTGCGGCCACACCGAGTGCTCGGCCCACACCTGCGGCGTGGACGGATTGCTCATCTCGTTGCCGTCGCTCAACGCGTCGCCGCCGGGCGCCGCGTACACGCCCAGGTGCGAGTGCGTGTCGATGATCCCCGGCGTCACGAACTTCCCCGTGCCGTCGATCACCCGTGCGTCGGGAGGAACGGGGACGTCGGCGCCGACCGCGGCAATGCGGCCGTCCCTCAGGACGATCGTGCCGTTCGCGATCACCGGGCCCGCGGCCGTGAAGATCGTGGCGTTCCGGATCGCCACCGGACCCGAGGGGACGGGCCGGTACGTGCTGGCGAACGGGTCGGAGTTCGGCGCGGAGACCGCTCCCGGACCGGGTGGGACGGCCGGCGCCGTATCGCGCTGAACGGGCGTTGCGGCGGGTGGCGGGGCAGACTGGGCGGTGGCGGCGGGTGAGGGAGCGGCGCGGCCCGTCGCGCAGCCCAGGACCGACGCCACCGTCACCAGCAACGCATGACGCGTGGACACCTGCTTGCTCCAGACGTTGAGGGTTCGCGCGGAAACTAGCACCGGGCCGGCACCCAGTCAGGGCCGCCGGGATGAGTCGTGGATGGCCGCGACCAGGTCGCGCGGAAGGTCGGTGCAGACCCCATCCACGCCAATCGACTGCAATCGCCGCGCGACGCTCACGTCGTCCACCGTCCAGGCGATGACGCGGCCCCCCGCGCCGTGCACCTCGGCGACAAGCTCGGCGTCGATGAACTCCCACCGCGGCCAGACGTCGCGCGCCCCGGCGGCCCGCATGGCGCCCGCGGTGTCGACGAGTCGGCTCACCAGGAGAATGCCGGTCGACACCGACGGGTTCACGGACCCGGCACGGGCAGCGAGGCGGTGGTCGAAGCTGTGCAGGGCGCACCAGGACTCTCGACCCCGAGTGAGCGACACGACCTGCTCCAGCGCGGCGCCGTCCTTGAGTTCGATGTACAGCCGGCAGCGTCCGCCCACCGCCGTCAGGACGTCGGCCAGCGACGGAATCTCGAAGCGCCGCTGCAGCTCGGCGGCCGGCAGGTCGGCCAGCCGGATCGTCTCACCGTCCACCTCGCGGTGACCATCGTGGTGCACGACGGGTGTGCCGCCGGCGCTCGACTGAACATCCAGCTCGATCCCGTCGGCCCCGGCGTCCAGCGCCAGGCGGAACGCCTCGAGGCTGTTCTCCCGTGCCTCCCGGTTGGCCCCGCGGTGGGCGATGACCTCGGCCACGTCGTCAGTCTCCAGTAGAATTCCCGGTCCGGGCGGATGCGCCAAGTGCCACCCCGGCCTCATCTTGTTGGCGCGCAGTCCCGCCGGCAACCGGTCACCGCCGTCCTACGCCTTCTCCCTTAACGACTTGCGCCGTCCTTCGTCTTATCGGCCGACTCCGACATGGCAGAGGAACTGACCGGCCGGGATGACTCCCTCGACGACGCGCTGATCCAGCGGTGGAAGGGGGGGGACGAACGGGCGGCCACGGCCCTGGTGGAGCGGCACGCGAGCGCACTGTCCCGGTACGTAGCCAGCCTGGGCGAGCGCGACGCGGCCGAGGAGGTGGTGCAGGACACGTTCGTGCGGGCCTTCACCTCGCTGGACACGTTCCGGGGGGAGAGCTCACTCAGAACCTGGCTGTTCACGATCGCGAGGCGGCTGGTGGTGGATCGGCGGCGGTCGCAGCGGCGGAGGCGGGAAACGGGAACGCTGGAGGATGTGGACGCGGCCACCGAGTACACCGCGCTCGACAGTCTCATCGCGAGCGAGGCGAAGCAGAAGGTGTGGGGTGCCGTCGGCAAGCTGTCGCCGACCCAACGGGAGGTCTTCCTCCTGCGTGTGAATGAGGGACTGTCGTACAAGGAGATCGCTGAAGTGGCGGGAACGACCGAGGGCGCGGCGCGGGTGCACTATCACAACGCGTTGCGAACCGTGAAGGAGAACCTGGAATGACCGACTGCTCGAATGCCGAGATTCGCGACCTGCTTCCGGAGTATCTGGCCGGAACGCTGGCGGTCGCCCGCCGGGCGGAGGTCGAGGCGCACGTGGCCGCCTGCACCGATTGCGCGGCGGAGATCGAGGTGCTGAGGCTGGTGCGCGAGGCGTGGGCGGAGGCGGCGTCGCCGGCGGTG
>JABWBJ010000274.1 GCA_013360595.1 Gemmatimonadaceae bacterium
TCAGATCGCGGATCTCGACCACCGGTCAAAGCTCCCGTGGCGCCGCGGCCGCGCCTGGCGTGAAAAGCGCTGGAGACGGCCCGTGACGAGCAGCGCCCCCGGCCGGCTGTCCAGCACCGCGAGCGCACGGAGCAGGTCGGCACGGATGGCCGCGGGGGCGCGCTCGATGCGCTCCGCGGTCCGCCGCACGAGTTGCTGCCGCCCGGGAACGTCCAGATGCGGCAGGATCGTCTCGACGAGCGCGTGGAGCGTCGCGAGATGGCCCGTGTCCGGGCGGTCAGCCGCCGAACGCCGGTGTTTCATGTCCGTTGTATAGAGCCTCGGGGGCTCGTCGTCCATTCCCGGACGCGGCCGCGTCGACGGTCGCGCCGGGGAATTCGATCTTCAGTCTTGACCAGCGGGTCGTTTGGTAGGACCGTGATTGCGCTGATGAAACAGCTTGATTCCACGCCCCCGCCTCCGGGCCCGTCGAATATCCGGTCGCTCGACGACCCGGAGACCCTGCGCCTCCTGATCCGCTCCATCGGCGAGGGGATCTACATCACCGACCCCGCCGGCCGGTTCCTGGACGCCAACCCGGCCTTTCTCGAGATCTTCGGCGTGGGCTCGCTGGAGGAGCTCCAGCGTTATCAAGTCCCCCAGCTGCTCGCCAACCCGCGGCAACGCGAGGAGGAGATGGCACTGCTCGCCCGGGACGGCAGCGTCCGCGAGTTCGAGCTGGAGATCGTAAGGCCGGACGGCCAGCGGCGAACGGTGCTCGACACGACGTTCCAGGTGCGCGACCACCGGACGGGCGAAGTGGCGAACCACGGCGTGCTGATCGACATCACGCGCCGCAAGGAGCTCGAGGACCGCCTGCGGGAGCAGCTGACGCGCGACGCGCTCACCGGCTGCTACAACCGTCGGTTCCTGTTCGACCTCGAGGCCGAGTTCCGGGCGGGCGGTGAGGAGCACTGGGGGTGCATCTTCATCGACATCGACCACTTCAAGGTCTACAACGACCGGCACGGCCACGCGTCCGGGGACCAGGTGCTGCAGCGCATGGCGCGCTTCCTGATGCGCGAAGTGCGCTCGGACGAGCCCGTGATCCGCCTGGGTGGCGACGAGTTCCTGATCGTGCTGTCCGGCGAGAACGCCGCCCGCACCGAGACGGTGGCCGGCCGGCTCCAGCAGGCGGCCGTGCGGTCGGCCCCGGTCGCCTTTTCGTTAGGCTGGGCCATGCGGGACAGCGGCGAATCGTTCGAGCAGACCATCGAGCGGGCCGATCAGCGGCTGATCAACGTCCGGGTCCTGTCCCGCTCCGGCGATTACGCCACCCTCCCGAACAGCCTCGAGCGCCGGAAGCGATAGCGGCGGCCGGCTCCGCGGAGGGCGAAGCGACGCCGGGGGGGCCACCCGTGATCGCGGTGTCTCCCTCGTGCCCCAGCCATCATCCCGGAACCCCGGCAACAACCGCGGAGTACGCTCAGCACCCATGCCCACCCCCCGCCTGTTCCTTCTCTCTCTCGTCCTTGCCGTCGTGTCGTGCGAGGCGGCCGCGCCGGAGGCCGAACGCGTTACCCTGACCGTTCGCGTCGAACTCGCGGGCGGTCGCGACGTCGGCGCCACCCCGGGGCGGGTCCACGTCTTCGCCGATTCACAGCCGCTCTCGCGCCTCGAAGCGGCGTTCACGGACGGCCAGGTGTGCACGCTCGCCACGACGCCCGTTACCACCTGCACGTTCGACGTGCCCCGGTTTCAACCGGTCACGCTGGTCGCCACCGAACCCGATCCCGCCGTGTCGGTGCGGTTCGCCGCGCAGGCGGCGAGCGACACGGATCGCGACGGGCGCTACGTGGAGTTCATCGGCTGGAATCAGTGCCCGGAGGCGGTCGAACGGGGGCTCTGTGTGCTGCGACCGCCGGCGGCCACGGAGATCGTCGCCCGATTCCAGCTGATGCAGCAGGTCACCGTGTACCAGGTGGGCGTGGCCCGCATGGACTACGTGACCATCTCGGCCGCGCCGACCCTCAAGCTCCCGCCGACGAGCCAGAACATCCTCGATCTCGCCGGGTGCCGGCGCGTGCTCCAGTACGGCCCGCCCTGCGATTCCGTCCGGCTCGTGGGCGGCGCGCCGTTCCACCGGTTCACCACGTGGGTGCCACGGCAGACGATCGTCGCGATGTTCCCGGTCGGCGGACTGGAGACGGAGTTCATCCGCTGGGACGGCGACTGCATTCCGGCGAGCCTGTATGCGGTCGGCACCTGCTCGCTCATCACGCCCGACTCGTCCCGGGCGCCGATCCTGCTCACCGTCCACTATCAGTGGTGGAACTGCCCCGACGGTCCGCGAGACCGCAACACCGGCACCTGCCAACTGGTTCCCCCGCCCGCCCTCCGGCCCGCCCTGACCCCGGAGTAGGCGCGGAGTGTGCAAGTCGCCGGTCGGGGAACGTCTCCCGGGCGTACTCTCTGACCGGATGGCCGTATGCGAACCGCTCGTCTCGCGCTTCTCCTCACGCTCCTGCCCGCCGCCGCCTGGGGCCAGGGGCGCCTCATCCCGCGCGCCTGCACCCCGGCGGTCCCGCCGCCGTGCCGCGACGGGCGCTGTCCGGAGGTCACGCTCCGGCCCTGCCTCGCGGTCAACGCCATCGTCCGCACGTCCAGCACCGTCCGCGTCGAGATGGTGAACCGGGTGCTGCACTACGAGGTCAACGAGACGTTCCTGAACACGGGGGGCGGGCTGGGCGAGGCCGACTACCTCTTCCCGCTGCCGGCCGGATCGGCCTTCGAGGATCTCAAGCTGTCCATCAACGGAGAGCTCGTGGCGGGCGAGACGATGAATGCCGCTGACGCCCGCCGCATCTACGAGGACATCGTGCGGCGCCAGCGTGATCCGGCGCTCGTGGAGTGGATGGGCAGCGGCCTCCTGCGCGCCCGCATCTTCCCGATCAACCCTGGCGAGGAGAAGCGGGTCGTGGTCCGGTTCCAGTCGATCGCCCGTCGTGAAGGCGACGCCCTGCGGATCGATTACGTGCGGGGCACCGATCCCGCGACACCGCACGGCGCCGCACCCGAGCGCAACCTCGTCCGGCCGGCCGACGACGTGGAGACCGCCAACGAGTTCACGTTGACGTACGACGACCGGCGGGAGTTCGGCACTCCCTATTCGCCGACCCACCGCCTGTCGGTCCGCGATCGTGGCGGGCGCAGGCAGGCGCGCGCCATCGGCGACAGCCGCGAGGTCACCATCCTGCTCCCGCTGCGACGCTCGTCCGCCACGGCCGTCTCGGTGCTGACGCATCGTCCCGATGACGAGCCGGGGTTCGCGCTCATCACCATCACGCCGCCGTCGGGAACCGGCCGCCACACCCCGCGCGACGTCGTGTTCGTCATCGACGTCTCGGGCTCCATGCGGGGCGAGAAGCTGGGGCAGGCCAAGGCGGCCGGCCGCGCGCTGCTCGCGTCCCTCGGTCGCGACGACCGGTTCCGGGTGATCGACTTCAGCACGGACGTCAATGCGTTCCGTGACGGATTCGTGGCCGCCACGCCCGAGAATGTGCGGGCCGCGAACCGGTACCTCGAGGCCCTGGTCGCCGATGGTTCGACGAACATCTCCGGCGCCCTCGAGGCCGCCCTCGAGGCGCAGTTCGACCGCGAACGGCTGCCGCTGGTGGTGCTGCTCACCGACGGCGAGCCGACGGTCGGCGAACGGAACCCGGAGGCGATTGCGGCGCTGGCGGCGAGACATCGGGGCGAGGCGCGGCTCTTCACCGTCGGGGTGAGCGCCGACGTCAACTCGCAACTCATCGAGCGGCTGGCGGTGGAAGGGCGCGGGACGGCCCACTTCGTGCGCGCCGGCGAGGACATCGAACGCCCGGTCGCCCTGCTGGCCTCACGCCTGACGGATCCGCTCCTGACCGACGTGCGCGTGCGGGTGGATGGGGTGCGCCTCACGCGGGTCCTGCCCGCCGGGGCCATCGACATCTTCGCCGGCCAGGACCTGGTCCTGCTCGCGCGATACGACGGCGACGGGGACGCCACCATCCGCATCGAAGGCCGCTCGGCGGACGGCCGGGCGTCCTGGAGCACCCGCGCCTCGTTCGCGCGCCGGTC